>JADFNA010000184.1 GCA_022563625.1 Candidatus Zixiibacteriota bacterium | reverse complement strand
TTGGTGACGCTGATATTGTTAAATGACGAGACAAAGCCGAACGTATTGTTGGTGGTCACACCGGCAGATACAGTATTGCCAACCACGGTGAAATCATAATCGCCTACCAGTTGTGCGCTGGAGCCTGTCAGTGCAAAAAATGTTATGCCCGCATTGCCGCTTGAATTGTTGAAGTTCCCGGTCTGGTCAACTGCGGTAACAGACCAGTGATGGCGATAATCCAGCATATCTGCGCCGGCGGGAAGTTCCTGCACCACGAAGTCCAGCGAGAACTGCAATGAGTCATTCACTACGCGAAGGGTTACTGTTCCGTTGGAATTAAAAGTAATGTGATGCCACCCGCTGGCGGTGTATTCGTAAGTTGATGTCGGGACACCGGGCACACCGGGTCCATAGAAGATATTGATATCGCCGTCGGTGACCGGAACTTCGTTGTAGGAACTAAAGCCCGCCGAAAAAGCGACAAAAACGCTGTCCAGGAAAGTGTTGATTTGCGGTTGAACATCCGCCAACGCCGGGTCGACCGTCGGCCCGACCGGAGGATTGTCAGTACTTCCTCCACAGCCGGTGGCCAGCGCGATGACGGCCAGTGTCAGTGACGCAATCAATCCCCGCTTCAGTAGTGTTGCGCTCATAAAAGTAACTCCTTTTTTTCTTGAGCGCCTGCGCGGGTCAGATCGGGTCGGTGACCTACTATGGTTGTCGAAGCAGAAAAGCCATGATGGCCTTCTGGATGTGCAGTCTGTTCTCCGCCTGGTCGAACACAACCGAGTTTGGCCCGTCCATCACCTCATCGGTGATTTCTTTACCTCGCTCGGCCGGCAAACAATGCATCACCAAACAGTCCGGACTCGCCCCGGCAAGCAAGCTCGCATTTACTTGAAATTTCTCTAGTAGTCTACTCTTTTTATCCGCTTGATCTTTCTGGCCCATAGAGGCCCAGACATCCGTATAGACTACATCGGCTTGGGCTACCGCTTCTTTAGGATCGTCGGTGATCAGTATCCGCGACTCCGGGTTCTCTTTGGCCCTGTTCAGAATTTGCTCATCAGGCGGAGTCGAGGCCGCCGTGCCAATGCGCAAATCCAGCGGGAGGCGAGATGCGAGGTTCAACCAGCTGTTGGCGATATTGTTACCGTCGCCGACATAAGCGACTTTATATACTTTCAGATTTGGCAGGCGTTCGGTGGCCGTGAAATAGTCACCCAGAATCTGACAGGGATGGACCAAATCGGTCAGCCCGTTGACAACCGGAACAGCCGCGTATTCAGCGAGTTCTTCTACATCAGATTGCTTGAACGTGCGGATCATAATCAACGCAACATAGCGCGAAAGGACCCGCGCGGCATCAGCAATCGACTCGCGCACTCCCAGCTTTATTTCATCGCCGGTTATGTAGATCGGCGAGCCGCCTAACTCGCTAATAGCCACTTCGAATGAAACTCTGGTTCTGAGTGATTGTTTGGTGAAAATACAGGCCACTGACTTTTCTTTGAGCGGCCTGGGCTCAGTTTTTCCCGACTTGATCTCCGAACAGGAGCGAAAGACAAACTGAATTTCTTCTTCGGATAAGTCAGAGATTTTCGTAAATGATCGTGGCATTGCTCCCCCTGTTATCTGCCGTCGTCGGCCAGTTTCCGTCACTGGCCCTAAACGGTTGGCCGCCGATCCATCTCAGCGAAAATCAAAACGGCAGCGCTCGCGGTGAAAACAGCAGATGGATCCTCAGAAAACACATGTCTAAAGCATGTATCGGCTCAGGTCTTCATCCTCCACAAGGTCTTTTAATTCATCACTGACCATCTTGCCGTTGATAGTGATACTCTTTTTGCCTCCCGGAGATTCAAACATGATATCCTCCAAAAGCGCACTCATAATAGTATGCAACCGGCGGGCGCCGATATTCTCAGTGGAAATGTTTACGCGTTCCGCCAACTCGGCGAGTTTATCAATGGCGCTTTCAGTAAAAGTCAGCTTCACGCCCTCTGATAGTAATAACGCTTGATACTGTTTCACCAGCGCGTTTTTCGGTTCGGTCAGAATGCGTTTGAAATCATCCGCCGACAGTGAATCAAGCTCAACACGAATCGGAAACCGCCCCTGAAGTTCAGGTATGAGGTCCGCTGGACTGGAAGAATGAAACGCCCCGGCGGCGATAAACAACACATGGTCGGTGTTGACCATTCCGTACTTGGTCGACACCGTGCTGCCCTCGACAATCGGCAGGATGTCGCGCTGGACACCTTCGCGCGACACATCCGGCCCGGTTTTGGATTTCTCACCGGCAATTTTATCTATTTCATCGAGGAAAATGATCCCGGATTCCTGCGCCCGGCGCGTGGCCTCGCTGATAACTTCATCCATGTTTACCAGGCGCGAAACTTCTTCGTTAAAGAGAATCTTGCGCGCCTCGGAGACCGTAGTTTTGCGCCGCCGGGTTTTCTTGGGCATCATCCCCGAAAACATCTCCTGAAAGTTCGCCCCGATTTCCTCCATCCCCTGCGGAGTAAATATCTCCACAACCGGGAAAGTGTTCTGGGTAACGTCGATCTCAATCATGCGGTGATCAAGCTTTCCCGTTTCTAGCATAGCGCGGAATTTTTCGCGCGTCTTGCCCTCGGATTCGGCGTTCCCTCCGGACTTTACTTCAGACCTGGCTTCAGGCTCTTCGCTTGTCTCCGGCCCGCTCGTCATACCCGGCATAAACTGCGACAGCGCGGCTGGAAATCCGGACGGAGCTTTAGTTTTCTTTGGTTTTTTGGGAAGAAGCAAATCAAGCAGGCGTTCGGTCGTGTTTTCCTCCGCCTTGGGCTTGACAGATTCTCCCTTTTCACGACGCACCAGATTAACCGCCACATCAACCAGATCACGCACCATCGACTCAACATCACGGCCGACATAGCCAATTTCGGTAAACTTGCTAGCTTCAACCTTAATAAACGGGGCGCCCACCAGGTCCGCCAGGCGCCGGGCGATTTCGGTTTTGCCGACACCTGTCGGGCCGATCATAATGATGTTATTGGGCAGAATGTCGTCGCGGATTTCCTTCGGCGAGCGCCGCCGGCGCCAGCGATTGCGCAGGGCGATAGCGACTGATTTCTTGGCCGCATCCTGTCCGACGATATATTTGTCAAGCTCGCTGACGATCTGTTTGGGTGTCAGGTAGCTGTCTTTATCAACCTCACCCACAAGTATAACTCTTGAGCCATCAGCGCCATCGGCGCTGCCCGGCGCAGGTTTTTTTGTGCGCGGTTTATTCGACTTTTGCTTTTTGTCTTCGCTTTTTTCCACCGTCCTCCGGGGTGGAGAATCAATGCTGTCTTCGACTGTCATGTCTATTATACGTTCGGCGCTCATTTGCCTATCACCTCGACTTGAATGTTCTTATTAGTATATACGCAAATCTCAGCGGCGATGTTCAGCGCTTTTGTGGCAATTTTCTCGGCGTTCATTTTCGGGGCCTCTGAAATCAGCGCCCGCGCCGCCGCCAGCGCGTAAGATCCGCCCGAACCGATGCCGACCAGCCCGTCATCAGGCTCGAACACATCACCGGAACCCGAGAGTAAAAACGTCTTGTCCTTGTCGGCCACCACCAACAGCGCCTGCAGTTTTTGCAGGAATTTGTCCGTGCGCCAGTCCTTGGCCAGTTCCACCGCCGCCCGCGCCAGGTTGCCGGAGTATTTCTCGATCTTGCCTTCAAACCGCTCAAACAGCGTCAACGCATCGGCCGCCGCTCCGGCAAAACCGGTAATGATCTGATCGTTATACATCCGCCGCACTTTTTTCGCGCCGGATTTCATCACGGTATCATCGACAGTAACCTGCCCGTCCCCGGCCAGGGCCACCTGCCCGTTATGCCGGACACAGATGATGGTTGTTGATCTTATCTTCATATAATTCGCACCCCGTTTAATATCTGCACCGAACCGCGGCCATCAGAAGCCGCTCGTGGTGAATGATATGGCGGGTGGGGACAAAGCGCAAATGGCAGCTATTTACGGATTCCCAGTAGTTGCGAGAAGCCGCGGGCGACGAAGCAAACTCTCACCTACCCTGCAATAACGCGCGGGAATCAATTCGTTCTCTCACGCCCGCGGATGCGCTTTATTATACGCTTCTTTTAATCTGGCGCCGGAGACTTTTGTGTATTTTTGGGTCGTTGATAGTGACACATGGCCGAGCAGTTCTTTTAGCGCCATTAAATCTGCCCCGGCGTCCAGCATATGTGTTGCATAAGAATGCCGCAGCATATGCGGTGTCACACGCCGTCCGAGGCGCTCTCTGCCAAGATTCAGTATCACTCGGTCAATCGAACGCTCTGAGAGTTTTCCGCCTGATTTGTTAACGAACAAAAATCCTTTGTCCGTGCGCCTGTCTCCCAAGAATTCACGGCGTAGAATGATATAATCACCAATGACAGTTTTGACTGCGTCACCCAGCGGCACAAAGCGCACTTTGTTTCCTTTGCCTGTCACTTCCGCCACTTCGCGGCTGCGTTCAATATCCCGCAGTTTCAAATTACCAGCCTCGGCCCGGCGCATTCCGGTCAGATACAATACCAAAGCCAGCAGGTTGTTTCTTTGAGGCAAGAACCCGGTTTCATTCGGTGTGGTCACAAGTCTCGCGGCCTCCCCGACCGAGAGTCCTTCGGGCAGGCTCTCAGAAAACTTCAATGTCGTAATCGGAACAAGGAGTCCGGCGCCCAAGCGTTTTTGTCTGAGAAAATTCTGAAAATGCCTCAGCGCCGACAAAAATCGCGCCAGCGAACGCGCCCCGACACCCGTCTGGCGGCGGGCGGACAAGAAAGCGCGCAGTGTGGCGGAGTCCGCCTTTGAGGTTTTGGCGTAGCGCGCAAGATGTTCCACCCACGGCCGCAGATCGCGCAGATACGCCTCGCGTGTTTTCTCTGATAAACCGAGTTCTTTACTCAATGCGCGTTTGTACTTTTC
>JADFNA010000183.1 GCA_022563625.1 Candidatus Zixiibacteriota bacterium | reverse complement strand
CGTCGATCTTCCCCGAGCGTATCAACGCCCACTTCGTGCGCGTCGAATCGCGCCGCAAGCTCGTCATGCGCGCCTGGGAACGCGGCAGCGGAGCCACCCAAGCCTGCGGTACCGGCGCCTGCGCCGCCGCCGTCGCCGCCGCCCTGACCCACCGCGCCAACCGCAGCGTCGAAGTCGAACTCCCCGGCGGCCCCGTCCACGTCCTCTGGGCCGAAAACGACCACGTCCACATGACCGGCCCAGCCACCGAAGTCTTCACCGGCCAATGGCCGGATTGACCGAAACGTAGGGAGCTGCGCTCGTGATTAGCTCTGTCGAAATCAAAAACTTCCGAGGCATACGAGAAGGGAAGCTTGAGGGACTTGCTCCTCTGACCGTGCTCGTCGGCCCGAACGGTTCAGGTAAGAGCACTATACTTGATGCCCTTCTCATCGGAGCAAGTCCCGCTCCGGGAGACGCGATTGGCCGGGCGGTGCGACGTCATCAATGGACTCAAGATGGCGCGCGTTGGCTCTTTTGGAGGGCGAATGAACACGAAGTCACGAGGATCGTGGTCCGGACCGAGGCGGAGGCGATGCGATCGTGCGACCTGAAGCTTACCGAACCACAACCGAAGAACGCTCTTGGGATTACCGCTGGATTGGAGGACAAAGCGACCGGCAAAACCCAGAACGTGCGTATTGAAGCCAGCTCGGGTCTTTCTGAAAAAGAAATCGAGCGCATGGTTAATGACGCCAAGACGCATGAGGCTGAAGACAAACAACGCCGCGAAAAGGCCGATGCGAGAAACAGCGCTGATCAGCAGTTGTTTGCATCGGAGAAAAATCTGAAAGAATACGCCGACAAGCTGGAGGCGGATGATAAGTCCAGGGTTGATGCGGGTAATGAGAGGCTGAAGAAGGCGTTCGCAGGTGATGATATTGACGAGACGAGGTCGGCTGCAGCTGAATTGAATCAGATCTGGCAGGCGCTGTCGGCCAAGCTTTATCAGGGAGCTACCTCAAACGGCGCCGGCCAGAGCAACGGCGCGGCGGATGAGTCTGGCGAGGAGAGCCAGGTGCGTGACGCAGAATTTGAGGAAGTGAAGTGACCTGAGGAAGAATAGCTGTTGGAACAGTTGCGTTGAGGTGAGTCATCGGGTCATATAGGGGATAGGGGGATAAACGCCGGGCAAACGGAATCGCTCGGCCCCCTGATTCGGAGCAACGAAGAGTCGGGGTATCAGAAATATGATATCCCGACTTCGACTTGTTGAGAGACGCTGACTGATAGTCAAGAAAGCGCCCGCAGAGGGTTTGCGAATATGGCCAACACACAGACAGATTTTTACCGGACACTGGGCGTCAAAGATGACGCCAGCGAGCAGCAAATTAAGCGCGCCTTTCGCAAACTTGCCAAAGAAAACCATCCGGACCGGCACCCTGGTAATGTTGCCAAAGAAAAGCGATTCAAGGAAGTCTCTGAAGCATACGAGACGCTGTCGGACAATAAGAAACGCGCCGAATATGATAATCTCAAACGCTACGGCGCTTTTGCCGGCGGGACTCCGTTCGGCCGGGGAGGCGCCGGGGCTGGGGCGGGGACCGGGCAGGCCGGGTCGTATGGCAGCGCCAATTTCGCTGATTTGAGCGATTTGTTCGGGAGTATGTTCGGCGCTGGCGGTCGTGGCAGACGTAAAAGCAGTGTTCATTTTGGCGGTCCGTTCGGGTTTTCCGGACAGGAGCAGAGCGTCCCGCAATCGGGCGCTGACGCCGCTTCTGAGATAACTATTAGCTTTGAGGATTCATTGAGAGGTGTCTCACAACAGGTGACTCTTACGGCGCCGGATGGAACACGCAAAACGATCAAGATCAAAATCCCCGGAGGAATTGAGAATGGCGAGAAGATTCGATTGCGTGGCATGGGTTCGCCTGGACTGGGTGGCGGACCGGCCGGCGATCTGCTTTTGACAATAAATGTTCGCGAACATCAAAAATTTTCGCGCAAGGGGAAAGACATTTATAGCCGTGTCGCAGTGTCGATGAAGACGGCGGCGCTGGGCGGGAAAGTGATGGTGGACACGCTCACCAAGAAAATAAAGCTGAACATTCCGCCCGGGACACAGCCCGGCGCAAGGCTGCGGCTCAAAGGACAAGGACTGGCTCTGGGCGGTAAACAGGGTGATCAGATAGTTGAAATTCAAGTTGAGATTCCCAAGAAGTTAAGCAAGGCCCAGCGTGAGGCGCTGGAGAAACTCTGATGAATAAACGACAACCTGGAATTGTGACCGGTCATCGCCAGGTCATCGATGGGGTTATTCACGACAGGTCTATATCTGATCCGGTAATCACGCTGGCGCGAGATTTGATTCCAGTTATATCCCCGGCCGCTTCAGACGAGAGCGCCAAGATAGATTCAGCCATTGCACGGGCTTCGGAGTTGTGCCTTGAATACAACGACAGTGGTGACCTTGCTCTGCTGGCACAAGCGCAATTTTCTCTGGGGATTTGCCAGTTGATTATAAACTCTGGCGATGACGCGCTGGAGAGTTTTCAAATCTGCGCTGAGATGGCCGAGTCGCAAAATGATTGTGTCACTCAGGCCTGGGCGCTGGCTTTTCACGGTTTGACGAAGCGCTCGTTGTATGAACTGCTTCAAGAAGACGGGCGGCGGGAGATTGAGCGTGCGCGGGAGTTGTTTGAGGGTGAAGGGCATCAACTCGGAGTCAAGGCGCTTGACGAGCGATTTCATGGGATGAGTAATTGAAGAAGGGTCCTGTTCTGGCCGTCTGAAATACGAGTCAGAACCACTTTCTTGCAAGAAAAAGTCGATGAAACAGATCACGATCGGGCGTCTCAATTTGCGCCACATTGCCGGTTAGAGAGAAACCCGGCTGAACCGAGAAAAAATGTGAATGAGGTTGCGTTTGCTAGAAAATCCTCATTACTTTCTAAATACGCCCTGAGCGGCAGAAGGAATATATGGCAATTTCTAACACCAAAAGGAGTTTTACATGAAACGTTTCACAACTTCGCTGGCGCTTGTTTTTGCGCTGGTTTTTGCCTTTGGCGCGCTCAACGCCGCTGAAGAAAGCGCCTGGTTCGATATGGAGAACTGCGGTATGTGCGCCCCGATGACGGCCGAGAAGGGCCTGATGGAGAACATAAACTGGGAGAATCACAATATTTCCAACGGTATGCTGTCGATCGCGACTCCGCCCGCCGAATACGCAGAAGCCTTCGACCGGGCTTGCGCGAGTATGGATGCGCTAGTCAAGAAAATGATGGCGGGTGACGTAATGGAAATGACGCTGTGTGGTCATTGCAATTCCTACAGTTCGATTATGGGGGCGGGAGCCAAAATTGAAAAAATCGTCACGAAGAATGGCCGTTTGACATTGCTGACTTCGTCCGATGAGAAAATTGTCGGCAAAATTCACGCGCATGTTGAGCGGACGAATGCCGAAATGGCAAAAATGATGGAAGCTATGACAAAAGAGTCTGGCCACGAAGGTCATGCGCACGATTGATTAAACAACTCTGGTTCATTTTCTCGCTGAGAGAATTAACAGGCCGACGCCGGACTGGCGCCGGTCTGTTTTTGGTTGTATTAATTCAACTATGAATGCGCGTTCGCACAACACGGTTAATGCTATACGCTGGATAATTGTTGTTCTGCCTATTGTTACACTGGCAACGCTGCTGACATCCTGCGTATCCGGGGAAAGTGAAGAGGACATACTTGCCTTTCTGGAGAGCCACTGGTCGCGGCCAGTGGCGCCGCAGGGTGAGGCGCCTGCCTCGTTTGAGGCTATCGAGAGTCGTCTGGACGCCGGATCATGCGGGACATGCCATTCGGACCAAATGCGTGATTGGTCGGGCAGCCAGCATTCGATGGCGATGAGTCCCGGGCTTCTGGGGCAGTTGTTGGACATGGGCGCCGATGACCGTGAGTCACGTCAAGCCTGTCTGCGCTGCCACGCCCCATTGGCAGAACAGGCAAACGAACTGGCGGATTTTGTCAGCGCCACGCTCTCTGCGCAGGGCGAGACCACTCCGGATTCGGGTCCGCAGTTATTCCGCCAGGGGATGTTGTGCGCCGCCTGCCATGTGCGCGACTATCAATTTTACGGACCGCCCCGGCGAGAAGATTTGCCGCCATTGCCGTCCGGTAAGCGTGTCGCTCATGATGGCTGGATATCGAGTGGCGCCTTTCAGGATTCGCGCTTTTGCGCCTCGTGTCATCAGTTCCAACCCGATGAAGGAAAGTTGAACGGCAAATTGATGGAAAACACATACGGTGAATG
The DNA here is from genome assembly GCA_022563625.1 of Candidatus Zixiibacteriota bacterium. Taxonomy (GTDB): domain Bacteria; phylum Zixibacteria; class MSB-5A5; order GN15; family JACZUZ01; genus JADFNA01. The sequence goes on along the minus strand of JADFNA010000183.1, from coordinate 669 downwards.
GAAGGCCAGCCGCTATGCGGCTGATGGCAAGAGCTGTCAGTCGTGCCATATGCCGGACCGGCGTCATCTCTGGCGGGGCATTCATGACTCGGCGACAGTTCGTGAGGGAGTGACGATTATAGCCGGGGAGGTGTTCGTTTTGTCCGACACGCTATTCGGCTCACTGACACTCACGAACTCCGGGGCCGGCCACAACTTGCCGACTTATATTACTCCGCGCATCATACTTGAAGGCGTGCAATTGGACAGCGCGGGAAACGAAATCGAGATATCAAGGCGCTGGAACTGGATTTCCTGGGAGGCCTCGGTCAACTTGGATGAGGAATACCAGGACACCCGTCTGGCGCCGGACGAATCTCTTTCAATGGACTACTCCGAACCACTCGATGCGCAAGCCGCCTCACTCCGCTTGCAGGTGCGTATTGAGCCAGATGCGTTCTACACAGCGTTTTACCGGGCCTTGCTGGATGGTGGATTCACAGACAGAGGTTCGGATTTTATTCGTCGGGCGCTTGAGGAGTCTATTTCGTCGCACTTTACCATATTCGACACTCTTGTCCCGATTGGCAGCCTGTGAAGTCTTAGCCGACTTTCGGCGTGACTCTCAATCATAGTTCTTGAGACCAAGAGCGCGCATTCTGGGCATTGCCATTGCCCTATAAGATGTGA
>JADFNA010000182.1 GCA_022563625.1 Candidatus Zixiibacteriota bacterium | reverse complement strand
GGAACTTTGCCCGGGACATCGGCTCGGCACAAATAAGCGACCTGGGCCAGCACAGGCTCCACGGCCACACGGTCAACCTGCCAACCCGAGCGGTGACCGGCCACAACTGGACTGGCGACGAAGCCGATTTCAAAGTCGCCCGCGCCCAATACGGCGCCATCCACTTCCACGACGACGACCTCGAGGACGCCGGCCGGGAGGTCGATTTCGAGTGGACGCCACCCGATGATTGGCCAAGCGGCCTCTATGCAGCCCATTTGAGCGCCGGCGACGACGCTAGCCCGGATGCAGCGACAGACTACCTGCCCTTCATCGTCACCCCTAAAACACCCCGTGCCCCTATCGCCTTTCTCGGCCCAACCCTCACTTGCCAGGTCTGCGCCAACCAGCGTTTTATAGATCCGATCCGCGCATCTTTGGGCTTGCGTGAAAGTGGCGACACCACGCCACAGGACCAGTATATGCAGGACCATCGGCTGCTAAGCTGCTACGACCTGCACAGCGATGACACCGGCGTTTGTTATGCGTCGAGGCTGCGGCCGATGCTCAATATCCGACCTGGCTATCGCATGCCCTCTCGCTCCCTGGCCGCAACCTGGCCCCGCTGGCTCAACGCCGATCTCCACCTGCTCGATTGGCTCGATACGAAAGACTTTGACTACGACGTGATCACCGACGACCAGTTACACCACCAGGGCAGCGAATTGCTCTCGTCTTACAGGGTGATCCTCACCGGCACCCATCCCGAATACTGGACGGCACCCATGCTTGAGGGGATGGAGTCGTATCAGGCCGATGGCGGCCGCCTGATGTATCTTCCGCCGTGAAGGGACCGCTGTTTCGGAACCTAATTCAAGCGATGGAACGAGGCCCAGGAAATCGTAGTCCGGTTCAAAAGAACAGGAACTAGTCCAAAACGAGAAAAGCTAAACACTGAAGAGAATCCATCACTATGCCGGACATGACCGTCTCAAAGTTTTATGAAGAGCGCAAATCCGAATTCGAACTGACTTTGCTTAACAGCGAAGAAGGATTGAAAAAACAGATTAACAACGCCGAGCTGCATCGTCCCGGCCTGGCGCTGAGCGGATATTTCGATCGTTTTCCGAACAAACGCACCCAGGCCATGGGTGAAACCGAAATGTCGTATATTCAAAAAGCAAGCAGCGCTGACGCCGCCCGAATCGCCAAGAATCTTTTCGCCCGTAATATTCCAATGGTTTTAATCGCCAAAGGGATCGTCCCTCCCGAATCGTTCCTGGCCGAAGCGAACAAGGCCAAAACCGCCGTCATATCCTCACGCCTGACCACCGCCGATTTGACCCATAGAATGACAATTTATCTGGACATGATTTTCGCCCAGTCTATCGCGGTGCATGGTACGCTGGTCGATGTATATGGAGTCGGGCTGTTATACACCGGAAAATCCGGAGTGGGAAAATCAGAAATAGCGCTTGATCTGGTGGAGCGCGGCCACCGCCTGGTGGCTGATGATGTGGTCAAAATCACCAGCAAAACCCGCGACGTGATTGTTGGCAGCGGTTCGGACTTGCTCGGCCATCATATGGAGGTGCGCGGAGTGGGAATCATTGATATCGAAGCCCTGTTCGGCATACGCGCGATTCGCATGCAAAAAAGAGTCGAGGTAGAAGTTCGCCTGACACTGTGGTCAGACACAGCAAACTATGAGCGTTTAGGGTTGGACGAACAACGCACACAAATACTCGGTGTCAGCCTGCCGATAGTGACTGTTCCAATTTCGCCGGGAAAAAATATCACGGTCATCAGTGAGGTGATAGCCATGAATCATATGCTCAAAGTCTATGGCGAGAACTCCGCCGAAGAGTTCAGCCGGCGGCTCAACGAGCGCCTGACACGGCAGCGTCTGACCAAAGAATACCTCGAATCTGACTATGAATAAGCGTATTTTGCCTGCGGTGAACGCCACTTGCCTGCCAATCGCTTAGCGGCTATATTCGGCCGCCCTGCCAGGCGGAGTCCAACGCGGGCCGGAAAGGATTCCCGACCCCCCCCGACCCACGGGACACGCGGAACTTCACAACTGACTTTCAGTATAATCACAGGATTTATGACCATGAATAAGACAGCAAACGAGATTTCAGAAACGATGATTAATGATACTAAGTCTTCAAGTGAGCCTTCAAGTAAGTCTTCAAGGAGAATCTGTTCTGTGATATCAGCGAGAGCAGGTGTGATGAAAAGGATACGGGGCAAAAGCAGCGAATTTTCAAAGCTGTGTGCCGCAATCCTGTTGGCTGCCGCCACCTTTAGTGTTTTGCCAGGATGCGGCTCGGGCTCGGGGAATGAAGTAATCGCCGTGGTTAACGGCGATCCGATTCCTCTATCAGAACTGGAAAACCAGTTGAAAATGTCCCGTCGCCAATTTTTCTCGTCTTACCAGGAAGAACTCGATATCCGCAAGGTCCTGATTGACACCCTGGTCATTCAGCAGCTTCTGGTGCAGGAAGCCTACAAGAAAAACCTCGACGAATCCGAAGAAGTGGCGCGTATCGCGCTTTCCAACAAGGAAAAATTCCTGCTGGACGTGCTCTTCAACCGCATCGTTGACGCCGATTTTCAGCCGGGCGAGGCTGAGGTGCAGAATGTTTTTGACAAGCTGGAGCACAAGTTCCGCGCCAGCCATATTCTTGTGAAAGAGCGCCGGGAGGCCGAAGAGTTGCTGGATTCTCTAGAAGCCGGGGTCCCTTTTGGACGGTTGGCATTCGAATATTCTCAGGACAAGCGCAGCGCGCGAGATCAGGGTGACCTGGGATATTTCATCTGGGGTCAAATGGATGAGGAGTTCCAGCGGGCGGTTGACCGGCTGTCGCCCAATGAGATTTCCTCACCGGTGAAAAGCCGCTTCGGCTGGCATATCATCAAACTGATAGAGAAAGTCCCGAACCCGGACCGCACCACCCTGGCGCAAATGAAGTACGGGCTGGCGCAGGATATTATTTCCCGCAACAGGTCGAAAGGTGTAGAAAACTACTTCGAGCAGATGCGTGAAAAATATCCGGTCAATGTTGAACAGCGTACTGTCGAGTTTCTGATGAACAAGCGGGAAGATATGTACCCGCCGCTGATATTGGAGCGTCTTCCGCGCGGAGATTTTGATCTCGAACTCCTGGACCGTGATGAAAAGTCGCTGCCTCTGGCAAGCTGGGACGGCGGGCAAATGAGCATCGGCGAATATTTGTTGGCGATACGCAGTGTTCCGCTCGATCAGCGGCCTGATTTCGACGCGTATGATGATCTGGCGCTTTTGATTTTTCGATTGAAGTTCAACGAGATCCTCGGACTTGAAGCCCGGCGCCTCGGCCTGGAGGACTCCGATGAATTCAAATATAAGATTAAACGCTTCCGCGAGTTGACCATGGCCGAGATAATGAAAGATTCACTTCCCCAACCCGCTCCGCCGGATGAAGACCAGCTTATGGCCTATTACAACAGCCATATTGACGAGTTCACGTCACCGGAAAAAATTCATGTGTTTGAAATTCTCGTTTCTGACGTAAACCAGGCAAGAGACTTCAGAAAACAGATTAAAGGACTCAAAAAACTCAAACAGCTGGCCTCCGAGCTGACTGAACGGGGCGGTAAACGCACAACACGCGGCGATCTGGGCCTGATTGAACGGCGCTGGTTCCCTGAACTCTTTGATGTGGCGCAAAATGTCGCCATCGGTGGGATGGGAGGCCCGGTCAAAACTCTCGGGAAATGGTCGGTATTCTATGTGGTTGACAAGCTGGCCGAAGATGTGCAAAGCTATGATCAGGTTCGCGGCAGGATACTCTCGAATTTGACCAGAGGACGAAGAGCCGACGCTTTCGCAGCCTGGGCGGAGAATGTAAAACAGGTGTCTGACATCACTATCTATGAGGATGTCGTTCTTTCTTCAATAGACCCTGACAAGTATCCTGACAGCCTGGGCGCAAATTAGAGCGGCGGGAGAAATCTCTCACAATGTCTGAAGTAATGAAATCCTCGTGTGCGAAATCATTCACACGGATGGCGCTGATTCGGACTCTTTGGGCGCTTCTCTGGGGGTTATGCTTCCTGAACGCCCCGCGGAGCGCGCTGGGCGGGGTTGAAGATGCAGAACCGATGGAGCGCATCGTGGCGCGGGTTGGATCGTATCCGATTCTGATTTCCGAGCTTGCCTCGCAAGTGCAGATAATCGCCATGCAAAGCGGGTTCAAGTCAAATGACACGCTTGAGATTCTAAAATTTCAGCAGGAAGTGTTGCAACAGCTCGTTAATGAGAAATTGTTTCTCATCGCCGCCCAGCAGGACACCACCCTGCGGGTCACCGAAGACGAGGTGCGCGAGGCCCTTGATAGGCAAATAGACCAGATATCGTCGCGTTTCGCGACTGAGCAGGGCTTTCTCGACGCCGTGGCGGAGGAAGGAATGACGCTGAGTGAACTGCGCCGCAAGTTCTATTCAGAAATAGAAAACAGGCTCCTGAAAGATCAATTCATTTCCCGCAAACTGTCCTCAATAAATGTTTCCCGCCAGGAGGTCTCTGACTTTTACAAGATGTACTCTGATTCAATACCCGATCAGCCCGCCGGCATTCGGCTGGCGCATATTCTGCTTGAAATTAGGTCGTCAGAACAGACAAGCGATTCAGCCAAACAAATCGCCTTGGAAGTCCGCAAGAAAGCTGTCGCTGGAGAAAGCTTCGACGCGCTGGCGCTGGAATATAGCGCGCCCCCCGCAGGTGATCTGGGATTCGTGCGCCGCGAAGAGGTGACAGATGCATTCGGCAATGCGGCGTTTGCGCTTCAGATCGGGGATATCTCAGGATTGGTAAGAACTAAAGTCGGCTATCATGTGCTCAAGTGCCTTGAGCGTGACGGCGACAGCATACGTGTATCGCAAATATTTTTCCCTCTCAGCGCCGCGCATAGTGACACTCTGCGTGTCTGGAA
>JADFNA010000181.1 GCA_022563625.1 Candidatus Zixiibacteriota bacterium | reverse complement strand
CCGAAGCTGCATAAGGAGAACAACTACTCTTCGGTTATGCAGGCGCCGAAGCTCGAGAAAATCTCTGTCAATATCGGCGTGGGAGAAGCCACCCAGACTCCGAAGGCGCTCGAAGCGGCGGTCAGGGACCTGCAGCAGGTGACCGGGCAAAAGCCGGTCATTACCAAAGCGCGTAAATCGATTTCAAATTTCAAACTGCGCGAGGGTTCACCAATCGGGTGCCGGGTGACTTTGCGCCGGAACCGCATGTATGAATTTCTTGACAGGCTGGTGTCATTATCTCTGCCGCGCGTGCGGGATTTTCGCGGTGTTCCGACAAAATCATTTGACGGTCGGGGGAATTACAGCATAGGCATCAGAGAGCAGTTGATCTTTCCGGAAATTAACTATGATAAAATAGATAAAGTAAGGGGCATGACAATCACTATCACCACCAGCGCCAAAACTGACGACGAATGCCGGCAGCTACTGGAGGCGCTGGGCATGCCTTTTCAAAAACGCGAAGAAAGAAACTGATCCGGGCGGACCCGGAATGCGGCCCGCATAGCGGGCCTTGCAGGAGAAAATACGAGTGGCAAAAAAGTGTTTAGTGGAAAAGCAGGCGCGTAAACCACGTTTCGCCGTCCGCGCTTATAATCGCTGCATGTGCTGCGGACGGCCGCGAGGTTACCTGCGCAAATTTGGCCTGTGCCGCATCTGCTTCAGAAACATGGCGCTCAACGGCGATTTGCCCGGGGTTGTCAAGGCAAGCTGGTGATGCGCAGGATAACGACTGGCTGGACAGTAAAATTATGCGCATCATGCACATTATGCAGGAGTAATTTATGGCGGTAACAGATCCTATAGCAGACTTGCTGACACGTATCAGAAACGGCGCCAAGGCCAAAAAGCGTGCGGTTGACGTGCCCCTTTCGCGGCTAAAACGAGATATTGCGAATATACTGAAGAAAGAGCGCTATGTCAGCGACGTGGTGGAATATGAAGACAACAAGCAGGGCATCCTGCGCGTGTTCCTGCGTTATAATAAAGATGACGAATCAGTGATCAGCGGAATTGAACGAATCTCGCGTCCGGGATTGAGGCGCTATGTCAATGCGACAGAAGTTCCGTATACCGGTCGAAGAAAAATGGGTATTACGATTGTATCAACTTCGAGCGGTGTCATGACAAATAAACAGGCCGGCCAGAGAAAAATCGGGGGAGAGCTTCTCTGCCGGGTGTGGTAGTGTGATTGGCCCGCCGCCAGAGGAGAATAGAGACGCATGTCACGAATTGGTAAACAACCGGTAGCGATACCCGGGGGCGTCGAGGTGACTATGGCAGGCAACCATATCAAGGTCAAAGGCCCCAGAGGTGTTCTTGAGCGTGATGTCCATAGCAATATCAGTGTCAATGTCGAGAACGGCTCAATTGTGGTGTCTCGGCAAAATGACCTGAAGCAAAACAAGGCGTTACACGGTCTGACACGGGCGCTGATTCAGAATATGGTGGAAGGCGTTACTGGAGGGTTCAAACGCACGCTTGATATGGTCGGTGTCGGTTATCGCGCCGAGTTGAAAGGCAAAACGCTGATCCTGTCGGCTGGATTCTCGCATTCCATCGTGTTCTGCCCCCCGGATGGCGTGACACTGAAAGTTGAAGGCCGCGACAACGTTATTATTGTCGAGGGAATTGACAAACAAATGGTCGGCGAAGCCGCGGCGCGAATACGCAAAGTCAGGCCGCCTGAGCCGTACAAAGGTAAAGGCATTAAATATCGCGATGAAATTATCAAGCGCAAAGCCGGCAAGACGGCGGGAGCCTAACGCGGGCGGCAGGGATACCTGTAGGGTTTACTATGGCAAATAGGAGTAAAGTGAAATCTGCGCTGCAGGCCAAACGCCGCCGCCGGGTGCGCAGTAAGATCTTCGGAGTGTCCGAACGGCCGAGGCTGACCGTCTGCAAATCGATTAAGCATGTATATGCGCAGATAGTCGATGATACCGTGGGCAGGACACTGGCCTATGTTTCCTCAACCAGCAAACAATTGGCGGGAAAACTGGGCGCCGCTAAAAACAAAACAGACCGGGCCAAAATCATAGGGCTGGCAATTGCCGATGCGGCAAAGGAAAAAGGAATCATCGAAGTCGTCTTCGACCGCAACCACAATCGGTATCACGGACGAGTGCGGGCGCTGGCCGAAGGGGCGCGTGAGGGCGGCTTGAAGTGTTAGGTTGCAACATATAGTGTGTGAGAATAAGAATGAACTGCGCATGGCGCATCAATCAGCGCGCCGTTGCGGCAGCATATGACGGTAGAGGTAAGGAAGAGAAACTTGGCAAGAATTGACGATCGAAACGCAGATCTGTTTCTGGAAAAAGTAATCCACGTGAACCGCGTGGCCAAAGTGGTCAAGGGCGGAAGGCGCTTCAGTTTCACGGCTCTGGTCGCCGTTGGCGACCGGCATGGCAAGGTGGGAATCGGTCTGGGTAAGGCGGCCGAAGTGTCAGAGTGCATTCGTAAAGGCACTGAGGCGGCCCGTCGGGACATGGTCAGGATTCCCATTGTTAATGGCAGTATACCACATGCCATTGAAGGCAAGTTCTGCTCAACAACAGTCATTCTCAAACCCGCCAGGCCGGGAACGGGTGTGATTGCCGGAGGTCCGGCGCGCGCAGTGCTCGAAGCGGTCGGTATACAGGATGTGCTCACGAAGTGCCTTGGAAGCCGCAACAAGAGTAATGTTGTGCATGCCGTGATGAATGGATTGCAATCACTGATTACCAAGCAGATGGATCAGGAGTACCGTGAAATCCCGGTTACCGAAGAAAAGGCGCCAGAGCCTGTCGAAGAACAGAGCGTTTGACGGTGTGTTTGACGGAGCCTTTGACGGGGCGTTTGACGCAGGCTTGACGGGCGGCCCGGAGGGTAAGCTAGAGCCTGGATCAGGAGAACAACATGGGTAAATTGAAAATCACACAGACAAAAAGCCTGATTGGCAGACGCTTCAAACAGCGCAGAATAATTGAGGCGTTGGGTCTGGGAAAAATCAACCGCAGCGTCCTGCATGACGATACGCCCACGATTAGAGGAATGATTCGCAAGACTCTTCATCTGGTAAGCGTGGAAAAAGTCAAGTAGGCCGAAATTATCGAAAATACACTGGGCGGATGCTCACTGGAATACAAATTATGCTAGAGTTATCAAATTTACAGCCACCCAAAGGCGCAAAGAAAAAGCGCAAACGAGTGGGCCGTGGACCCGGCAGCGGGCTGGGCAAGACCTCCGGTCGCGGCGAAAACGGCCAGAAATCACGAAGCGGCGGTAATATCCAGGCCTGGATGGTCGGTGGATCGTTCCGTCTCGCTCTGCGTCTGCCCAAACGAGGGTTTCGGAACATTTTCCGCACAGAATACCAGATCGTAAATGTCGGCGAATTGGGCCGGCTCAGCGCCGATGAAATCTCGCCACAGTCACTCAAAGAGCGCGGGATGATCAAGACCCTGAAAAAACCAGTCAAGCTGCTGGGTGATGGGACCGTTGACAGGGCCTTCACAGTCAAAGGGGTAAAGCTCACACGCTCAGCCGAAGAAAAAATAAAAGCCGCCGGCGGAGCGCTGGTTAGTGCGTAGGACCCTGCAGTACAGTGAGCTCCGCACGGATAGCGACAGGGACTACTAAGGGACAAACCTGATGTCTGGTATTGACAAGTTTTTTTCTATTTTCCGCATTGAGGAGCTTCGCAAGAAGATCTTCTTTACATTAGGGCTGCTCATAGTTTATCGCGTTGGGACGCATCTGCCGACGCCGGGAATCGACGCCGGAGTCCTGGCCGACGCGTTCAGCGCCACCGGTATTTTTGAATTGTTCGACATGTTTGCCGGTGGAGCGTTCTCCAAGGCGTCGATTTTCGCGCTGGGTATCATGCCCTATATTTCCGCCTCGATTATGTTCCAGCTCCTCGGCGCTGTCATCCCTGCTATCAAAAAACTGCAGGACGAGGGAGATGAGGGGCGCAAAAAACTCAATCAGTATACGCGCTATCTGACTGTGCTGATTGCCTCTTTGCAGGCCTATGGCACCGCGACCTTCCTGACCAGCCTGAACGCCGGCGGCCAGAATGTCGTCGCGGGCATGTCCAACGCAGCCTTCATCCCGCTTACCATCCTGACCTTCACTGCCGGAACTATCTTTGTGATGTGGCTGGGAGAGCAGATTACCGCACGCGGTATCGGTAACGGAATTAGTTTGATTATTTTCATTGGTATCATCGCCCGTTTCCCCGAAGGTGTTGTTGAAACTATCATGGAGGCTTATTACGGCACCGGAAACATGACGTTTCTTAAAGCCGCCATGATAGCCGCAGCTATGATTTTCGTAACGGCTTCAGTAATTTTGGTCACACGCGCCCAACGGCGTATTCCCGTCCAGTACCCGCGTAAGGTGATCGGCCGCAAAGTTTACGGCGGCCAGACGACACATTTGCCGCTCTCGGTCAACAGCGCCGGCGTGATTCCGATTATCTTCGCCCAGTCAATCATGATGCTGCCGATGACAGCCCAGCAGATTTTCCCTGAAGCTTTCTGGCTCAGGGATTTCGTGGAAGGGACGCTGGCTCCCGGTGGATTTTTGTATTCCTCCGTTTATGGACTGATCATCGTCTTCTTCGGGTTCTTTTATACGGCTATTGTTTTCAACCCGCAGGACGTTTCTGAAAATATCCGAAAAAACGGCGGGTTCATACCGGGCATCCGTCCCGGAAAACGGACGGCTGAGTACATTGAACGTGTGCTGACAAGAATCACCCTGCCAGGCGCCATTTTCTTTGCGGCTATCGCTGTCTTACCCTGGGTGCTGATCAGCAAGCTCGGGATAAACTTTTTCTTCGGCGGCACGGGACTGCTGATAGTCGTCGGAGTTGCCCTTGACACCCTGCAGCAAATCGAATCTCATCTGGTTATGAGAAACTATGAAGGATTT
>JADFNA010000180.1 GCA_022563625.1 Candidatus Zixiibacteriota bacterium | reverse complement strand
CGAAGAATGGGGCGACCGCCGGTCGGTTGATGGAACATTGAGTGTCATTCAGCCGCTAATTGAACCGCTGCATGGCGGCCACAGCGCGCTCGAGATGGCCCAGATCATTTCAACTGCGCAGGAGACCAGCGGGCATGAACTCGTGCGGCGGACCTGGAAGAGTTACCTGCGCGGAGTCAACTTTGAAAAGAAATGGGAAGTAGTCCTGCACGACGGCGTCCTGGCCGGTGAAACTTCATCTTCAGCAAGCATCTCCGCCAAAAACAAAGCTATTTCTTCGGCGCTCATTTCACAGATGAGCAAAAAGAACTCATCAAGCGGTCTCGAGTTGGCCTTTGTTTCTTCAAACATGTATGACGGCCGCTACGCCAACAACGGCTGGCTGCAGGAACTCCCCGATCCCGTAACAAAGCTGACCTGGGACAACGCGGTAATACTGAATCAGAAAACCGCCCAAGCGCTCAATGTAGAAAAAGAAGAGCTGGTGACGCTGGAAGTGAATGGTGTGACAGTTGAAGCGCCAATCTGGATAGTCCCCGGTCTGGCCGATAACACTATTTCGCTGGCGCTGGGCTATGGCCGCACTGAGTGCGGCGTCACAGGCTCCGGTGTGGGTGCGAACGCGTTCGCCCTTCGTCCGGGCCTGACGGACTACTATATAGCCGGAGCCAGTGTCAGAAAAACCGGCAGGACTTACAAACTCGCCTGCAGCCAGGACCATTGGAGCTTGGAGGGTCGGCCAGTCTATCGCGAGGCGACCCTTGATGAATATAAGAAGAACGGCAACTTCGCCGCCGAAGTTGTGGAGACCCCGGAGCTTTCATCACTGTGGACCGAGCACAAATACGAAGAGGGCTATCAATGGGGCATGGCGATTGATTTGAACTCCTGCACTGGCTGCAACGCCTGCACAATTGCCTGTGTTTCCGAAAACAACATCTCGGTTGTCGGCAAGGAACAGGTCAGCAAGGGCCGCGAAATGCACTGGATTAGAATAGACCGCTTTTTTTCTGATGATCCGGAAAATCCACAGATGGTAAACCAGCCAATGACCTGTATGCACTGTGAGATGGCTCCGTGTGAAGAGGTCTGTCCGGTGGCGGCGACAGTCCATGACAGCGAAGGATTGAATGTCATGGTCTACAACCGCTGTATCGGCACACGTTACTGTTCGAACAACTGTCCATATAAAGTTCGCCGTTTCAATTTCTTTAATTACACAAAAGACATGCCCGAGACGGTAAAAATGGCGATGAACCCGGATGTCACGATTCGCTCACGCGGCGTGATGGAGAAATGCACGTATTGTACACAGCGGATTGAACGGGCCAAGACACAGGCCAAACAGGACAACAACCGCCAGGTCAAAGACGGAGAAATTGTTACCGCCTGCCAGCAGGCCTGTCCGGCGCAGGCGATAACATTTGGCAATATCAATGACCCGAACAGCGAGGTGTCGCGCATCAAAAAGCAAAACCGCAACTATCTGGCCCTGGCGGAACTCAATACGCGCCCGCGCACGTCGTATTTGGCGGGACTGAGAAATCCTAACCCGGCGCTGCCGCTCAGCCATGGCTAGCCGCTGCCAGTTTTTGAAATAGTATTTTTGGGCATTTGAGCCAGGGTAAATAACGAAAACAGATGACCTCACAAGCGCCAACAGCCTATGTCGCCCCGCCGCTGATCAGCGGGAACCCGACATTTCAGTCGGTGTCCGACGATATTGCAGGAGTAACCGAACGCAAACAGCCGGTCGTCTGGTACCTGGGGTTTGCCCTGTTCTTTTCGATTCTCCTGATGTTCGGTGGCATCACCGGCTACTTGTTCTGGGAAGGCGTCGGCATTTGGGGGCTAAACATCCCTGTTGCGTGGGGCTGGGCGATCGTCAACTTTGTCTGGTGGGTTGGAATCGGACATGCCGGTACGCTGATATCTGCGATTCTCTTTCTTTTTCGGCAAAGGTGGCGCACCTCAATTAATCGCATGGCCGAAGCGATGACCATTTTCGCCGTCATCTGCGCCCTGATTTTTCCGGCAATACATGTTGGCCGTGTCTGGTTTGTGTACTGGACGCTTCCCTTCCCGAATCAAATGTCGATGTGGCCCAACTTCCGCAGTCCGCTGTTGTGGGATGTGTTCGCGGTTGGCACATACTTCACCGTCTCATTGCTGTTCTGGTATGTCGGTTTGATACCGGATCTGGCGACCCTGCGTGATCGCGCCACAACTCGCTTGAAAAGAGTTCTGACCGGCATATTTGCGCTGGGCTGGCGCGGCGCTAACCACCATTGGAAAAACTATGAACGAGCCTATTTAATCCTGGCCGGTATCGCCACGCCGCTGGTGCTCTCGGTGCACAGCGTGGTTAGCTTTGATTTCGCCGTTTCCCTGGTTCCCGGCTGGCACACGACAATTTTCCCGCCGTATTTTGTGGCGGGGGCGATTTTCTCCGGTTTCGCCATGGTGATGACACTGGCAATTGTTGCGCGCAAGATTTACCACCTAGAAAACTTTATCACCCTGCGCCACTTTGACGCGATGAACAAAATTATGCTGGCGACCAGTATGATGGTCGGCTATGCCTACATCTGCGAATTCTTCATCGCCTGGTACAGCGGTAACGAATACGAGATGTTCGCGTTCATCAACCGCGCCACCGGGCCATACGCCTGGGCGTACTGGACGATGATAATTTGCAATGTTTTCATTCCACAGCTGCTCTGGTCCGGGAGACTGCGGCGGAACATTGTGGCCATGTTCATTATCGCAATCTTTATCAACATCGGCATGTGGTTTGAACGGTTTGTGATTGTTGTCTCATCACTGGCGAATGATTTCCTGACGTCGAGCTGGGACTATTACACACCGACTATCTTCGATGTTCTGACCTATGTTGGGACATTCGGGGTCTTCTTCACGCTCTTTTTGCTCTTCATCCGCTTTTTGCCGATGATCGCAATCGCCGAAATCAAGGGAGTTCTTCCCCAGGCTGATCCTCATCATGATGGAGAGAATGGAATGCAAGAACGACCGGCCCTGGCCGGAGGCGGCAGCCATGAGTGATCAGGCAAGAACTTCGGTAACCGAGCGTCCGGCTCTGGTTCTGGCGCAATTCGCCGGACCCAAAGAGCTGATTATGGCAGCCAAGAAAACCCGAGGGGCAGGGTATAAGAAATTTGATTGTCACTCCCCGTTCCCGATTCACGGGATGGACCAGGCGATGGGTGAAAAGCAGTCCCCGTTAGGCTGGATAGTGGGGGGACTGGCGCTGATAGGCGGGACTGGCTCTCTGCTTATGCAGTGGTGGATGAGCGCGATTGATTACCCGGTGATTATATCCGGCAAGGCGTTTTTCAGCTTCCAGGCCTTCGTGCCAATCACCTTTGAGTTGACCGTGCTTTTGTCGGCCTTCGGCGCCGTGTTCGGCATGTTCGCGCTAAACGGCCTGCCGCGTTTACATCACCCGATATTTAACTCAGACCGATTTGCCGCCGCCAGCAACAATGGCTTTTTCCTCAGTGTCGAGGCAGCCGATGCAAAGTTTGACCCGCTGCAGACAACATCATTTTTGGAATCAATCGGCGGCGAACATGTAGAGACACTCAATGAGGAAGTCCACGACGACTAGCCTGCGAAAAATATGACTACTATGCGCACGAACAAGACAAATATCAGAGCGGCGGTTTCACACTCCATTCGTTCAAATCACTCCGTGCGTGTTGCTATGTTGATAGCTCCGGCCCTTGTCCTGTTCTCACTGGCCGCCGGATGTGTGCGCGGTGTGCCTTCGGACAAACCGCCGATTCACATCGTTTCGAACATGGACAGCCAGCCAAAGTATAAACCGCGCAGTCTCAGCCCGTTTTTCGCAGACAGTTCAGCCATGCGCACTCCGGCCGCCGGGACAATCGCCCGGGGTTCGCTGCGTCATGATTCAGTGTTTTATTGGGGCAAAGACGGCGACGGCAATTTTGTGAAGAACAATCCGCTCTTACTAACGATGGAATTACTCACGCGCGGACAGGAGCGCTATGGCATTTATTGCACGCCGTGCCATGACGCGGCCGGAAACGGCAAAGGCGCCGTGTTCAAAAGAAACGCCGGACTGCTCCCTCCGACAAGCTATCATGATGACCGCCTGCGTAACATTGAGGACGGGCATATATATGATGTCATCACTCATGGCATTCGCACGATGCAGGGCTACGCCGCCCAAATACCAGTCGAGGACCGCTGGGCTATTGTTGCTTATTTCAGAGCGCTTCAGCGCAGTCAAAACGCAAAGCTGAGCGACGTTCCATCCGACCAGCGGGACAAGGTGAAGTGAAGCGTCATGAAACTTGATTCGACAACTTTGAGAATAACCGACAAAGGTACATTCGGCAGCCGGGCGCTGACCATCGGCGTGGCGGGATTGCTGGCCAGCGGGTTCGGATATTTTTCAGATTCCGTACAGTTTTTCCATTCATATCTGACTGCGTTTGTGTTTTGGGTCTCTCTGGGGCTGGGCGCCTTGTTTTTCACCATGCTCCATCATCTGACCGGCGCCACCTGGAGTGTTGTGCTGCGGCGTATCTCAGAAAGCGCCATGGTGACGCTGCCGCTGATGGTCGTCTTTTTTATCCCGATTGCATTCGGGCTGCATGAACTTTTTGAATGGTCACGCGAGGATGTGGTCGCATCGGACCACTTGTTGCAGTTGAAAGAGCCATACTTGAACGTGACATTTTTCCTGATTCGCACCGGCATATACTTCACAGCCTGGTATCTCCTAACCCGGGCGCTGTATCGGCTGTCCTTGAAACAGGACTCCGCGCCGAGCGAATCACTATATACACGCATGCGCCAGGTCAGCGCGCCGGGCATGGTACTGTTTGCCCTGACACTCACCTTCGCCGCGTTCGACTGGTTGATGTCACTGGCGCCCCACTGGGACTCGACTATCTTTGGCGTGTATGTCT
>JADFNA010000179.1 GCA_022563625.1 Candidatus Zixiibacteriota bacterium | reverse complement strand
ACGTATAAGTCGATTGAGCTTCGACCTTCCTCTCACTACGTCACTCTGATCGAAACGCAACCAGGGTTGCAGGCCAAGGCAGCGCTCCAGCAGGCTTTTAGCAAACGGGCCGCCGCGGAACGGGCGGCATTCATTCCGTCACTGTACCTCTACATAGGCCAGAAAAAGATCAGTCCGGATTTTGACGGCTTCATGGTCGGGGTGTCGCTGAGTTTGCCTCTGCTCAATCGTAATGGAGCGGTGTCACGCAAGTACGAAATCGAGAGCGCCATAGCTTTAAATAAGGCAAAGTTGTATCGCATTCATTTAACCGGATATGTTCAGGCGCTGGTCAGGTCAATTTCCGAATCAAAGCTTTCTCTTGCTACGGAGGCGGCTCATTTCGATGAAGATATGGAAGCGTTGAACAATCTCTTGTATACGTATGAGGAAGGCTGGATGACCCTGAATGAATTGCTAAATGCGATCCAGATCGAAGTCAACGGTCTCAAAGATTACTATAATCAATTTATTAGATACTATGAAAACATTTTCGCACTTGAAGCGCTCACGGGCGAACCACTGGTATCATTTTAGAGCAAGGAACTCAACATGAAAATTCTTACATATACGAGCATGCTGCTCATGATCGTTGTTTCTCTTGCGTTTGCCGGCTGCGGAGACGACGATCGCGCGCGTGAACAAACATCAGCCGCTCCGAATGAGCATGGTGAAGAAGGCAGAGCTTCAGCCGCTGTCACACTATGGACGGATAAGATGGAGCTGTTCATGGAATATGAGGCGTTCACTGTGAATGAGCCGGGGCGCTTCATTATCCATCTGACTATTCTCGATGGCTTTCAGCCTGTCAGAGAAGGCTCTGTGAAGCTCACATTTGTCGCTGAAGACGGGCACACGCATAACATAGTCGCAACCGAACTGCTGCGTGAAGGTATATTTACGCCGACCGTTGAACTCGACGATCCCGGAAGGTATAAGTTCGCCCTGGTGTACAACGGTTCGGTTGTTCGGGACTCGTTCTCGATCGATGGCTTCACAGTTTATCAGTCACCTGGCCAGATTCCGCACACCGAACTTGTCGAATCCGGTGAAGAGATCGGTTTTCTCAAAGAACAGCAATGGAAGATTCCTTTCGCTACGACTGAAGTTGAAACACGTGAAATCAAGCGCTCTGTCTGGGCGATCGGTGAGGTTTTGCCCAGTCCAAGCGCCTATGTTGAAATTGTGTCTCCCGTCGATGGTGTTGTGAGCGTTGGCGAAAGCGGCCAGCTTGCGTTACCAGGTTCGATAGTAAAGCGAAACGATGTGTTGGTCACGATCACACCACCGGTTCAGGGTAACGGTTGGGCGTCATCGCAGTTGGCTTATAAGCAGGCCAAGCGAGATTTTGAGCGTGTGCAACGGCTGAAGGAGAGACAGGCGATTTCGGAGCGCGAGTTTGAACGGATCAGGGACGAATATCTGGCGATGAAAGCCGGTTTTGAAGCCCTTTCCGGAGGCGGCGATTCGGGTGCTCTGACTTTGAAAGCGCCCATTAGCGGAAAGATTATCGAATGGCAGGTGCGGCCCGGCCAAAGGGTTGGCGCCGGCGATAAATTGATGGCTATTGTTGATCCGTCTACAGTCTGGCTACAGGTTAATGTCTACGAAAACGACTTCCGCACGCGCGGCAGACCGGTCGGAGTATACGTTAAATCAGGTGGAGCAACTGGTGGCTGGGAGATTTCGGAGAGCGACATGAAGGTGTTGACTACCGGCGGCGCTCTTGATCCAACTACTAGTACGATACCGGTTCTCCTCGAAGTATCGAACAGTGAGAATAGACTCAGGATCAATGAATCAACTCCGGTCGAATTGTACACTTCCGAAGGCGCCAACGCAACCGCTGTGCCGAAGTCGTCGGTCTATGAGGATGAAGGTATGGATGTTGTCTTCGTCCAAACCGCAGGCGAGTCATTTGAGAAGCGGGTTGTAACCGTCGGGCCGCACTATCGGGGGTGGATAGCGATACTAAAAGGTCTCGATCCGGGCCAAAGAGTGGTTACCAAAGGCGGTTACCACGTGAAGCTGGTATCAACCAGCGCCTCAACCGGAAGCGGACATGCGCATTAACACGCAGAACGGCAGAAAGAAGGTGACTTAATGTTAGACATGCTTATGCAGGCCAGTCTGCGAAACCGACTCATTGTCTTGCTTGCGGCGCTGGGGACACTGGTTCTCGGCGTAATCGTGACGTTCAATATGCCGGTCGATGTGTTCCCCGACCTGACCGCGCCCACCGTGTCTATCCTCACAGAAGCGCACGGCATGGCTCCGGAAGAGGTCGAAAAGCTGGTGACGTTTCCGATAGAAACGGTCGTGAATGGCGCTTCGGGCGTTCGAAGAGTGCGTTCAAACTCGATTCAAGGGCTTTCGACTATCTGGGTGGAGTTTGAATGGGGGGTTGATATTTATATCGCCCGCCAAATAATAAATGAAAAGCTTCAGATCATGCGAAACACTCTGCCGGCAGGTGTTGATCAGCCGGTGTTGGCGCCTATTACGTCAATCATGGGTGAAATCATGCTTGTAGGCATGACTGCAGATACGACAACCCCGATGGAATTGCGAACCCTGGGGGAGTTCACGGTTGCTCGACGAATACAGTCGGTTCCGGGGGTGTCACAGGTGTTTATTTATGGTGGAGAAACTAAACAGTATCAGGTCCTTGTTGATCCCTATAAGGTAGCGGCAAGAGGACTGACCCTAAATCATGTACTCAAGGCTGTTGCAGAATCAAACATAAATGCCACTGGAGGATTGTTTGTCGAGTCAGGGCAAGAGTATCTCATTCGTGGGCTGGGGCGAATTCGCAATATAGATGAGTTGAAACAGACCGTTGTCACGACTCATAATCGCATTCCCGTTTTGATTCAGGATGTGGCGGAAGTAACGATAGCGCCGGCCTTCAAGCTGGGAACAGCGTCGATTAACAACAAGGATGGAGTTCTCCTGGTTATTACGAAGCAACCAGAAACAAACACGCTTGAGCTCACGGACAAAATCCTTTCGACTATTGAAGACCTGAGGCCATCGTTACCGCCAGATATCAAGATGCATACAGAGATATTCCGTCAGTCTGATTTCATTAAGTCCTCAATCAAAAACGTTGTCTTCGCGCTACGCGATGGGGCGATACTGGTCACAATCGTACTTTTCATGTTTCTGGTGAATGTACGTACGACGATTATTTCCGTGCTTGCGATACCCCTGTCGTTGGTTGTAGCGTTCCTCGCGCTCAAAGTGTTCGGGTTCTCAGTAAACACGATGACTCTGGGCGGGATGGCCATCGCGATCGGCATTCTTGTTGATGACGGAATTATATACGTCGAAAACGTTTTCCGCCGTGTCAGAGAAAACGCTTCAAAAGACGAGACCGATAGAAAGCCGTTTATGAAAGTAGTCGCGGCGGCGTCTGCGGAGATACGCGGGCCGATGACAACCGCTACTCCTATCGTTTGCATGGTCTTTATTCCACTGTTCTTTCTTGGTGGAGTCGAAGGGCGGATGTTGAAGCCACTTGGCATCGCATATGTAATTGCGATCCTGGCTTCTTTATTAGTAGCCGTTACTGTAACACCTGCATTGAGTTCCTATTTGCTTAAGAACATCGCTAACAAAAAAAGTCGCGAAAGCTGGTTGGTTCATTTCTTAAAGAAGTTATACGAACCAAGTCTGAAATATCTTCTTAACCGAAGGGGATTGATCATTGGATCCTCAATTGCATTAGTAATTTCAGCAATTATAGCAGTTCCTTTTTTGGGCAGATCATTCCTTCCCGAGTTTAATGAAGGGACTTTTAATATCTCTGTCGTTACTTTGCCGGGAACATCACTCAAAGTATCAAATGAGCTCGGCAAGATGGTGGAAAGTATTCTGCTTGCGAACGACGCGGTGGTCTCGACTGTGCGGCGCACCGGGCGCACCGAAATGGACCCGCATGCGCTGGGTTCGCATGCGCACGAGCTCGAAGTCCAGATTGACCTTTCAAAGAAATCAAAAGCAGAACTGCTTGAGGAACTGCGAAACGCCCTGTCAATCGTACAGGGAACCAATATTACTATCGGTCAGCCGATTTCGCATCGCATCGATCATATGCTGTCGGGCACCCGAGCCGCAATAGCGGTCAAACTTTTTGGTCCTGATTTGTATTCTCTACGACAATATGCCGAGCGGATCAAACAGGAGATGGAGCAAGTGGACGGTGTGGTAGATCTGTTTGTCGATCAGCAGACGGATGTTCCCCAGATACGCATCCGGGGAGACAGAGAAAGGATGGCGATGTATGGGTTGCGTCCGGGCGACCTTGATGAACTGATAGACGTGGCATTCCTGGGAGCAAAGACCTCACAGGTGTACGAAGGGGATCATCGCTTTGACCTGGTAGTCCGTTATGCGCCCGAATATCGGAGTGATCTTGAGTCGATTCGAAAAGCGCTGATCGACGTACCGACCGGCGGCGCAATTCCTCTTGAAATGGTAGCGGATATTCGAGCCGATCGCGGTCCAAATTATATCAGCCGTGAGAATGTGCAACGCAAGATAGTAATTCAGGCCAATGTTGCTGAACGCGACCTGCGCGGTGTAGTAAATGAAATTCAACAGAGAATTGATAATAATATCGATTTACCAATCGGCTATTTTGTAGAAATGGGCGGTCAATTTGAGTCAGAGCGTAAGGCGACTCGTACTGTGATGCTTCTAAGTATAATCTCCATTATAGCTATCCTTGTTACTCTGTTCATGCAGTTTGGCAGTTTCCGACAGGCTATTCTCATCATGGTAAATCTTCCATTGGCTCTTATCGGCGGTATTATGAGCGTGCTTTTGACTGACGGAATCATGTCTATTGCCTCATTAGTCGGTTTTATTACTCTTTTCGGAATCTCTGTTCGCAATGGAATTGTAATGATATCGCACTATAACTT
>JADFNA010000001.1 GCA_022563625.1 Candidatus Zixiibacteriota bacterium | reverse complement strand
CCCTGGTGACCGTGCTTGGCGGCAAAATCACCACTTACCGCCTGCTCGCCGAGCACGCCATGAGTTTGTTACGCCCCTACTTCCCGGGCCTCGGCATGGACTGGACAGCAAGCGCGCCCCTGCCCGGCGGCGAAATACCGGACGCGGACTTCGACCGCTTCCTCGTCAGTTTGCGTCGGGACCGCCCCTGGCTCCCCGCCACCCTCGCCCACCGCCTCGCCCGCGCCTACGGCGCCCGCGTCGGTGACCTGTTGGGCGACGCCAAGGCGCTCGACGATCTTGGCCATGATTTCGGCGCCGGCCTCACCTTGCGCGAGGTGGAGTATCTGACCCGGAACGACATGGAGGAGCTCGAGATTTCCGTATCCATCCTTGAATCAGAGACGATCGATGGCCATAGAGTTGTAACCAAAGCGATCAGAGAAAACGCCTTTCAGATGAAAGGCGGATTGCGTTTTGTCAAAGCGCTCGGGTTTGAAATAAAAGAGCGCAATCAGGTCCAGGTCTCGATGAATCTTGTGAATTATGTCAAATCCCCTGTCTTTCGCGTGTTTGAAATGATCAAGTCCGAAGCCGAACGTTATGGAGTAGCGGTGACATCGTCAGAAATAGTCGGACTTGTTCCGCAGTCTGCTCTGGCGGATGTGGCAGAGTTTTATTTGCGGCTGGAAAATTTCACACCAGATCAAATTCTGGAAAACCGGCTCAAATCTGTGACCTCAGAATCGATGGGCGCCGCCGGGGATGACTTCTCTTCGGATGTTGCCTCGGCCTCGCCGGCCCCCGGCGGCGGGTCGGTTGCGGCGGCGGCCGGAGCGCTCGGGGCGGCCCTGGCCGGCATGGTGTGCAAATTGACGGTCAAAAAGAAAAAATACGCAGAGGTGCGCGACGAACTGCTGCAGGCCAGCGCCCGGGCTGATGAGTTGCGCCTCCGCCTGAACGGGCTGGTAATCAAGGACAAAGAAGCGTTCGATGCCGTTATGGATGCATTTGCGCTGCCAAAAGGGAATGACAAACAAATATCCGCGCGCAATCAGGCGATTGCCGAAAGTTCAAAAAGCGCCACACATGTTCCCATGGAAGTTGTCTCTGCGTCACTTGAGGCGCTTCGCCTGGCGCGTACTGTTGCGGAAAAAGGAAACGCAAATTCTATTACAGACGCAGGTGTCGGGGCGCTGATGGCCCGGGCCGCGATTGAGGGGGCGGCCTACAATGCGCGTATCAATCTTGTTGGCCTTGAAGACGAAAAATTCAAAAAAGAAATCAACGACAGGCTTTCCACTATTTTACCTGAGGCGGACAAACTTGCCCTTGAAGTGAAGGAACTTGTCGAAATCGCTCTTGTGCAATAGTGCGCGTCACAGTGGATTGACCGGGAAATTCCTGAATGCCTGACTTCATCGACATGCATATGCATACCACCGCTTCTGACGGGGTAACTTCACCATCCGAGCTGCTCGACCTCGTGCGCAAGTCCGGTGTCAGGGCTTTTGCCGTGACGGACCATGATACTTTCGTCGGCAGCGCCGAGATTCGTGACCTGCTGGTTGATGATGATCCGGAACTGGTTACCGCAGTCGAATTGTCCGCCGGAGAACCCGGTGAGGACCTGCATCTGCTGGTCTATCTGTTTGATACGCCGAAAGTGAAGCCCGGCAGCCCGCTGGATTCGGCGGTGGCTGAGTTCCACCGCCGCCGAAACAGCCGCGGTGAATCAATGGTCGAGTTGCTGCAGAAGAAGGGCCTTGATATTTCCATGCAGGCGGTAAGTGAAATCGCCGGGGGCAGTCCAATCGGCCGGCCGCACATTGCCGATGCATTGCTGAAAACCGGAGCAGTCGAAAGCTATGACGCCGCGTTTCGCAATTGGATCGGCTATGGAAAGCCGGGCTATGTTGAAAAGGAAAACATCAGGCCCGCTGAAGCGGTTTCTCTGGCGCATGACGCCGGAGGCATCATCGTGCTGGCGCATCCGGCGGTCAACCAGGCCGGAGAACAGATTGAGCGTCTGGTAAATTGCGGTTTGGACGGAATCGAAGTCTGGCATCCCGCCAACAGCCAATCTCAGAGAAAACGCTTTAGAGAGCAGGCCGATAAGTATGATCTGGTAATTTCCGGCGGAAGTGATTACCATGGACGTGACGACCATCACGGCGAGGTCGGCCAGATGCAGGTCCCTTACGAGCGCCTGCTGGAAATGAAAAAACGCGCAGAAAAATACAAGTAAGCCGGACAAAAGCGACAACTACAAAAGATGAAACCTATCAGGTCTCAAATACCGGCGGTAAAGCGGCCGATGTTTATTCGGCGCCCTGAACCTGTGCGTACTCTTATCTACCTCGCAGGCGCTTTTGCGATATGCTGTGTGTTGTTTACTGCCAGCGCTGCGATTGCGCAAAAAACACTCAGCGATGTTCAAAGCCGTGAGCTGATCGAATTGCTCAAATCCATGCGCCAGGGAGGGTCCTCCTATCCCATACCTGAACGGGCATATAAGTGCGGCTCCGCTGTAGCTTTGCAGTACCGCGCAATAGAACATGAACTCTCGCCGTCGCTTCGGCGTGAAGCCGCCCGGGCGCTGGCCCGTCCGTCATTGCCATTTTACTATGACAGCCCGGGCGGTAACTTCAGAATTCATTATGCGACAAGCGGCGTTGACGCAGCGCTGAACGCCGGTATAGATAATATTGGCCCGCTGGGAGCGACCGGCGCTGATGGTGTTCCGGACTATGTTAATGCGGTCGCGGAGATATTTGATTCTGTGCGTACCAGAATTCTGGGTGACACACTTTCGGGGAATTTCGGCTACCCTGTCCCGCCGCCGGACACTATCTTCAATTTTGTCGCCGATACCAACGGCCTGTATGATATCTATATGCCCAACCTGAACGGTTCCTTTTTTGGGATCACTTTTTCCGAAACACAAGTACCGAATTACTTCATACCCGGCAATCCGTTCTCATCTTTCACGTCGTACATACAGATAGATAATGACTATGTCGAGCCGAGCTACAGCGCTGTCAACGATTATTTGGCCCGGCCGCTTGACGCCGTGCGTGTCACCGCTGCGCATGAATATTTCCACGCCATTCACTTTGGTATTGACGCATTCGAATTTGGCGGAAATCCGAACAGGTTTTACTGGTATGAAATGTCCGCGGTTTCGATGGAAGAGCTTATCTATGACGGGATCAATGATTATTACGCCTATTTATATAACACATTTAATCCCACCCTGTTTCGCCAGCCTCATCGTTCCCTGCAAACATTCAGCTTCGTCGGCCCGGATGCCGACTTTGCCTATGCATACGGTGTGTTTGCGATGTTTCTCAATGATGAATTCGGGCCAAACTTGCAGCTTGGAATCTGGCGCGGCTGTGGCCGGCAGGGGCCGGATTTTCTGCGCGCAATAGACTCGGCGCTTATTGCCCACACCAGTGGCGAATATGATTTCAGCAAGGCCTTCCAGGAGTTCGCCATTCGCATGGCATTCACCGGAAGCAAAGCGAAATTCGCCCCGCCGGGTAGAAAACTCGATGAGGCGGAGTTTTTCCCGGAGATCACTGACACAACCAGACCAGACGTAAATCCTGATACAACTGCTCCCAGCCCGACAGTACACACTACTTATCCATTGATTGTTTTGACCAATACGCAGGTACCGCCACCGGAGTCAAATTCACATACGTTCACACTGCTCAAAAATGTTTATACTGTAGGCGATGGTTGCTTTCGTCTTTTCGCCGGTAAAGCAACGTTTACACCTCCGGGCATAAAATCCAGGCTGGCGCTGATTGGTTATCCCGCCAATCGTAGCGGGACCGCGTTCGTATCAATTGCAACTGAAGATACTGTGTTTCTGGATACATCAATTCTTGTGAATCCGTTTGATTTTGATTCAATCACACAGGTGTATCGCGACTCATTTAGCTGTCACGATTTTGTGGAAATTCAATTCGACTCTTTAATACAGGACAGTTTCCGAATAATTGTGGCCAATCGAAATCCCTCGGTTGAGCTGCCTGATCCGGGAAGTTTTGAAGAAGCCGTGTTCATTTTCACGCAAACAGACACGAATTTCGCGAACTATGAGGTTTCGCGCACGACCCCATTCAACTTTTTCTATCTCATGACTGACTCTGTGATCGCAACTACCGCCCAGCCTTACGGTGTTTTCTCCAGTTTCCCCAATCCCGTAACTCCGGGTGACAATTTTGTGACTATTGGCTTTGATCGCTCGATAGCACAGCCGCCTTCAACTCCGCTGGCTCTGGATGTCACTATTCTGACTGAGTCCGGTGAAAAAGTGAGGGCCAATCTTCCTGTCCAAGAAAGCGTTGGTCTGGAACTTGGCGTGATCTGGGACTTGCGCAACCAGTCTGACCGCGAGGTAGCATCGGGAGTCTATATTTTATTGTTGCAATTGCTTTCGGCCGACGGCCGGGTTCTGCAATCAGAGACGTCAAAAATCCTCGTCATTCGCTAGGCCCATGCCGGGCGGCAACTCACAGACAACCGTTCGCGCCCTGCGAGCGCGGATGCGCTTCTATGCCGTCCTTGTTTGCGCTCTGACGCTGATACACACGCCGGACCTTCTTGCGCAGACAGCGCCTGATCCCGCAGATACATTGAGCGCCGATAGCGCGACGCTGGATTCAGCATTATTAGACCCATCGGCGCCGGACAGTTCAGAGTTTTATAAGTTTCTTCTAGATGCAGATAAGAAACTGCCGCCGATTGAACCGTTTCGTTTTAACATGCTTGCCGCTTCATTGCTCCTGCGCAGTGAGCAGTCCGCCCGGCCACAAATTGACCGCGCCTTTTACCATGACGCTGGAGATTTTCTGCGCGCTGACCGAAGTTTCTTCACTGTAGATTATCAGTCAACGCCCATACGCCACACGGTCTCTCCGTTCGGGCTGGCCGGACCCAGAACCTCTGTGATCTTTGACGGCCGCAATCTTCTGGCGCTCGAACATCTGCCTGAGCAGGACGGACTGATGGACTTCAACGACGCGCCAACTGCGTCGGTCAGTGACGTATATTCGATAACCGGCCCGCAGGCCGCGTTTCTGGGCGGGAACAGTGGTGTTGCCGGTGTCTGGATGCAAAAACTGCGCGCCAGCGGCCATCTGGCTGAATCCCGGCTTGAGGTCCAGAAAGGCACGTTTGGATATGCGTACACCAAAGGGATTCTAACCGAAAAGCTCGACAACGGATTTGCCTACACCGCCGCGCTCGGGTATCGGAAAGCCGATTTCTTCGCGCTGCTCAGCAGAGATGACGCCTATCATCAGTTCTGGGAGCTTGAGGCCCCGCTGGACCGCCACTGGCGCCTGACCAATTCCCTGCGGCTGTATCGCCGCATTGCAGATTATCTCTATCGGTCAATCACCGCCCGGCAGGATTTCAGCAGACGTCGGCGCGATCGAGATTTTGTCAGCCGTCTGGAACATACTCCCAATGACAAGAGTACATTCGCTTTCGAATTCCGCCACCAGCGCTCAGAATCAACTCTTGAAGATGTCAATGTGTACAAACTGCATACCAATCAGGCCAAGAATACTTTCAGCATGACTCGCGACCAGCGTTTCGATAATTCCATGATTAGCGTCTCCGCCAGTGTCACACGCTCAACACTGGAGCTTGAGCCGGTCAAGAACTCCCGAAACGAGTGGGCGTTTTCATTCAAAGCGCTTCTTTACCACACTGACGAGGACAGTAATGTAAGGCCGGGCCTGTATGGCGAAGCAGGGCTGGCGGGCTCGGGCGGGTTTTCCGCGCTGCCACGCGTCAACGCCGGATGGACCGAGCGCAAAGGCGCGCTCGGAATAGATGTGGCAGTTGGTGTCACACCGGTGTTCCCGCGGCAGTATGAGCTTGACCTGAGATTCGAATCACCGGTGGCGCTGGGCGGAGATGATGATATTGACCAGCGCGGCAGCCCCGATTTGCAGCCGGAGCGCCAGTATACCGCCGCGGCAAAGTTGTCTCTGGGTTCCGGCGCCAGTAATATTTCCCTGTCGGCCACAGGTGGATTTATTGTCGATGGGATAAACTGGCGCAGTTTCGCAAAGTTCCCGGTCGGAAGAGAGTTCCGGCCGATTAATGAGGATGTGAGATTCGGCGGTCTGACAGCAGCGTCTAATCTGGAGCTAACCGACTGGCTGCATTGGGTTGGATCAGGGTCGCTGTATTCTATCAGCTATGAATCAACTGACGCGCCCGCTTACACACCAAAGTACAACATGTTTTCAGGAATGACTCTCGATATCTATCTGCCGTTTTTGGATTTGTATTTAAGCGGCTATGGAGAGTTGGCCCTGACCGGGCCATACACCGGGCTTGACAGTTTCCTGCTGGGTGAAGATCCTGTTGCCAGTACGCGAATCTCGGCGCGCATAAAGTCGTTCAGGTTCCATTACGTTTTTGAAAACTCTTTCAACCGTATCTATGAAGCGCGCGAACAATTCCTAATTCCGGGCCGCTACAGTTGGTACTGGATTACCTGGGATTTTCTTGATTAACATTGATCAAGCGGAGTATCCTGGTTTGTAAGGAAGAATTGTGCCAGATATGAGTGACAGCCAAAACGCACAGCCCGCCCAACCCCCGCTGGCTAATAGCGCCTCAATCGGAGGGTCACTGCTTATGCGCAGGGATGTGGTCGGCTGGTCGTTGTATGACTTCGCTAATACCATTTTCTCGATGAACATCGTTTCGAGGTATTTCAAGCCGTGGGTAGTGGAAGACCTCGGTCGTCCCGGCTATACCTTCGATTTTTCGGTTGCCCTGTCCATGCTGGCGGTGGCGCTTGTCTCACCGGCGCTGGGTGTGATGTCGGACCAGGCGGGAGGCAAAAAGCGCTATCTGCTGATTTTCACGCTGGGGTGCGTTTTTTCAATTGCAATATTCAGTTCTCTTCCGGTTTCAATGTTTGCGCTGATTATTCTTTTTTTCGCTCTCTCGAACTTTTTCTATGAAGGGGGCATGGTGTTCTATAACTCCCTGTTGTATTCTGTCGTCGATACTGACAAACAGGCGCGATATATCAGCGGCTTCGGTGTAGCTCTGGGGTATGTTGGCGCAATTGCCGGGTTGGCGTTTGTTCTTCCCTTTGTAGAGGGTGATCTGTTTGGCCTGGAGGTCCCCTTTCTTGAAGGGTCCGGGCGGGCAGGGGCGTATCTTCCAACTGCCGCGCTTTTCTTGATATTCGCTCTCCCGTTGTTCCTATTTGTTAAAGAGCGGACCAAATTCGCGCCGCAACAGGCAGAATCCCTCGAAAAAGTATCTTTCAAGGCAGTATCTCAAAAGAAAGTCTCTCTCAAGGAGGCCTACAAGCTGGTCTGGTCCACGCTGGCCGAGACTGAGCGCTTTCCCGGACTGCTCAAGTTCCTGGTGGCTGATTTTCTGATCAAGAACGCGATCACCGCCGTGATAATAAACATCGGCGTGTTTTGTTTGTTTGTGATTGGTTTTAATGACACACAGACCACTGTGTTTCTCATGATTGTAACAGTTGCGGCTGTCGCGGGGTCATTTGTTCTGGGACGGGTTGCGGTGTTTGTTTCACTGGAGAAGATGATTGTGGCTGTGGGTCTGGGCTGGATTGTGTGTCTGGCGCTTCTGGGCATGGCTAACCAGGAGTGGGCATACTGGGCGCTGAGCGCCATCGCGGGTATTTGCCTGGGAGGGGTGTGGACACTGCACCGGCCCTATCTGGGCGAATTTGCCCCCCCTGACGAACGCGGCCGGTTCTTTGGACTGTATTCGTTGACCGGTAAAGGCGCCGCTGTTGTGGGGCCGCTCTGGTGGGCGCTATTTTTCTGGTTGTTCTCGACTAGCGGACCGTTAGGACCGGTAGTTTCATCTGCTTTAGGGCTAAGTGAGGCGCTACAAACACAGTTGCCATATCGTGTCTCGGTCGCCAGTCTGGCATTATTGGTGGCGCTGGGGTTGGTGTTTTTCCTCAAAGCGGCGCGCGAGCGCAACCAGGCCCTGCGAAAGAATCAAATATGAAGCAGGACAAGTATGGATATTATCATCTGACCGGATGTTTGCATATGCACACGCCGGACTCTGATGGGACCAAACCACATGAGGAGGTCGCTGAAATCGCCTCGGAAGCGGGGTTGGACTATCTGATATTTACCGACCACATGACACTCAAGTCACGCGAAAAGCAAGAGCGGTTTCACGGTGATGTGTTGGTCATTGTCGGCTATGAACACAATGATCCGGCCGACAAAAACCACTATCTGCTGTTGGATTCGCCGGCTGTCTATAATCCAAAGTTCAGCGCCAGAGAATATGTGGCCGCCGGCTTCGAAGACGGCGCGCTTGGAATTATCGCCCATCCTGACGAGGTCCGTTCTGAGCATGGGACCTATCCGCCTTATGAATGGAATGACTGGTCGGTTGAGGGTTACACAGGCATTGAGCTATGGAATCAGATGTCTGAATGGATGGAGCGCCTGGCGGAGGCCGGAATAATCGGAAAACTGGCCTTGTTGTTTTCACCGCGCAAGTTCATGAAAGCCCCTCCGGCTGCGAGTCTGAGGCGCTGGGATGAGGTGAATCAGAAGCGTCCGGTGGTAGGAGTCGCCGGTGTGGATGCGCATGGATTCCCGTATCGGCTTGGCCCCAAGACACTGACAATCTTTCCCTATAAGGTGCATTTCAGGTCGCTGCAAACACACGTCGTTCTCAAAGAACCGCTTGACGAAACATATGACACTGCGCGCGCTCAATTACTTGCCGGCCTGCGCGAGGCAAACGTGTATTTCTCCAATCGGCGCTGGGGAGACGCATCCGGATTTCAGTTTATGGCGCACAGTTCAGGCCAAACGGTCATTTCAGGCCAACGGCTAATCCTCAAAGAAGAGGCCCGGTTCGAAATTTCTGTCCCCCGTTTAGCAGAGATCAGACTTATTCGAAATGGGGAACAGTGCGCTTCACAGACAGCGCTACACGCCGTTTTTCCGATAACCCGGCCAGGTCTGTATCGCGCCGAGGCGCGCCGGGGCGGTAAAGGATGGATCTTTTCGAACCATATTCGAATCGAAAGCGGGAATCAGGCAATGTAAAATCTATACCATTCTGTATTTATTAGCCCGCAAGTGTACTGAATAATCTCCGGTTAAGACGTGACTACCGCCTATAACACGTTGATGCATATTAGCTTACCTCTTTGACTAATTTTTTCGACGGCCTGCCAAAATCAAAGTTAAGTTGTTCTAAGCAGAACCACACTTTGATAAAAAATTCACAAAGTCGGCTTGACAGAATCGGACAATCGGGCTATCGTTTTTAGGGTGGTTTCGCGGCGTTTTTTTACTGCGTAGGAGTTGCAAACCGCTAGATTTGACGCCAATCAGTCGCCGGAATTGTCGGCGGCCGAGACGGCAAGATTTTGGAATGCTCTGGAAGGAGAGAAGTATGGACAAATTCGCGACATTCTTTCCGATTCTCGCCATGGCGGTTGTCGCCGCCGGTTTGGCCGGAGTGTTGATCGCAGTCTCAACGCTCATTGGCAGGCGCACAAAATCAAAAGTAAAACAGCAGCCCTATGAATGCGGCGTCGATCCGGTTGGCGATACACGCGCACCGGTTCAAATCAAGTTCTACATGGTGGCGTTACTGTTTATTATCTTTGACATTGAAATTGTATTTCTCTATCCCTGGGCAGTGATTTACGATCAACTGGGTTGGTTTGGATTTTATGAGATGCTGGTTTTCGTAGCGATTCTGCTCACCGGATATTTTTACATTCTCGGCAAAGGGGCGTTGAAATGGGATTAGAAGAAAAAATTCCCGACGGCATAGCGCTGACAACCCTTGATGCTATGGTTAACTGGGCGCGCAAGCGCTCGGTCTGGCCGCTGGGGTTTGGCCTGGCGTGCTGTGCGATTGAAATGATGTCGACCATTGCCTCGCGTTTTGATATGGCGCGGTTTGGCATGGAAGTTATGCGCTCTTCGCCGCGCCAGGCGGATTTGATGATTGTCGCCGGTCGGGTGTCCAACAAAATGGTCCCGGTCCTGCGCAGGCTGTATGATCAAATGCCCAACCCCAAATGGGTGATTTCGATGGGCGCCTGCGCTTCCTGCGGGGGCATTTTTAATAACTATGCGATCAAGCAGGGCGTCGACCGTGTCGTCCCGGTTGATATCTATGTTCCTGGTTGTCCGCCGCGTCCGGAACAACTGATAGACGGTATTCTAATGCTCTACAAGAAGATTGAAAAAGAATCGGTCAAGCGGCCGCTTATCACCCAGCCGAACGCCCAGACACAGGATGAGCGTCCGGGTGAAGTCAGCGGACAGCCGCATCGCAATCCCAGCGGTGAACTGAACAAATGAATCTGTCAATCGACGCCAGCTTTATGGAACAGAGCATAACAGACTTTCTGAATAATAAATTCCCGGGCAAGGTTCTCGGGGACTATACATACCGTGGCCAATTTTCACTGTATGTGACGGCAGATGCGCTGTATGAGATTGCGCTGGCGCTCAAAGAAGAAGCGGCGTTGAGTTTTGACTTTCTGGTAGACATCTGCTCTGTCGATCATCTGGGAAAAGCCTGGGAATCTGAAGGCCGCTATGAAATAGTGTATACGCTGCTATCCCTGGAACATACCTATCGTTTTATGCTGCGGGTCAAAATAGCCGATCACACGGTCGCGCCGCAGTCTCTGTGTGATATTTGGCATTCGGCCAACTGGCTCGAACGCGAAGTCTGGGACATGATGGGTATTGAGTTCAAGAAACATCCGAACCTGACCAAGATTGTCACCGATGACGACCTCGAGGGGCATCCGCTGCGCAAAGATTTTGGGCTGGTATACGAAGAGCCGCAGTTCTCACATAACCACGACGAAGTCCTCATCACCCCCGACAACCCGAACCATTAGCTGCGGCGATCTAACCACTGCCAGCCCCCCAAACTACAGACAACGTGGAAACGCACACCGAACAGAGCCAGCCAAACATCCATTTCAGCGACGAAAGTACGCTCGATTCCGGACATAAGACGATGACCCTCAACATGGGTCCGCAGCATCCTTCGACACACGGTGTGTTGCGTTTAGTGCTCGAACTTGACGGAGAGACAGTTGTCAGTTGCAAGCCGATTCTTGGTTATCTGCACACCGGTATTGAAAAGGAAATGGAGACTAAACTTTACTACAAGTCGCTACCCATGACTGACCGTATGGACTATATGTCTCCCATGTCCAATAATCTTGGCTTCTGTCTGGCTGTTGAAAAACTACTCGGCATAGAAGAAGAGATTCCCGCGCGGGCCAAGTGGGTGCGGGTCCTGATGGCTGAAATGACTCGAATTAATTCACACCTGGTCTGGCTGGGAACACATGCCCTGGATCTGGGCGCCATGTCGATGTTCTTCTACACTTTCCGCGACCGCGAACTGATCCTGGATATGTATGAGATGCTCTCCGGACAGCGCATGATGGCCACTTACTTTCGCATTGGCGGCCTTATGCTCGATGTGCCAAAGGGTTTTGACAAAGCTGTGCGCAAGTTTATCAAGTATCAACCCGGCCGCATAGATGAGTTTGAAGATTTGCTCAACAATAACCGCATCTGGCAGATGCGCACGATGGGAGTGGCGAAGATTTCCGCCGAAGACGCTATCAATTGCGGCCTGACCGGGCCGTCACTACGCGGCAGCGGCGTCAAATATGACGTGCGCAAAGCATTTCCCTATTCGGACTATGACAAATTTGATTTCCAAGTCCCGATTGGAAAATCAGGCGATGTCTACAGCCGCTACCTGGTGCGGATGTTCGAAATGCGCGAATCACTCAAGATCGCCGAACAGGCGATTGACGGACTCCCCGAGGGGAGCCACATCGCGCATGTGCCGGGAGTCGTTTTGCCGCCGAGAGAGGACATGCTGGGCAAAATGGAATCGCTGATCTATCATTTCAAGATTATTACAGACGGTTTCAAAGTCCCGCGCGGTTCGGTATATGTTCCGGTGGAATCCGGCAAAGGAGAGATGGGATTTTTTATCGATTCAGATGGCACGAATATCCCCAACCGCGTTCGCGTTCGTCCGCCGTCATTTGTAAACCTGTCGGCGCTGGCAAAGCTCGTTAAGGGGAGATTGCTGGCCGATGTGGTTGCGGCAATCGGTTCGATCGACATTGTGCTGGGAGAGGTTGACAGATAGATGTCCGATCCACACACAGACAATCCGGCGGCGGAAAGCGCAGTGAAAACTGAGCCAGGGAAAAATGTTGAGAATGGCCACGCGCGTTATGAGGCGATTCCCGGACACCCGCATATCAAGCCGCCCGGCGTCCCGCAAGCGCAGACGAAAATTCTCTCGGCCGAATCCATAGCGGAAATTCAGCGTAAAATGGTGCGATATCCGGTGCGCAAGTCCGCAGTTCTGCCGGCGCTGACAGTCGCCTACCGGCAGATCGGCTATCTCAATGATGAGATCTATGAAGAACTTGCTCAAATTACCGAGATACCAAAACTGCATATTGCCGAAGCGGCCAGTTTCTATACCCTTTTCCCCAAGAAACCCCGCGGGAAATATCTGATTATGGTCTGTGACAATATTTCCTGCGCCCTGTGTGGCGCTGATTCGCTGATCAAGTATCTCGAAGAAAAACTGCAAATCAGACTTGGCGAAACAACGCCGGACAATTTGTTCACCCTGCAGAGCGCCGAATGTCTAGCCGGGTGCAGCGCAGCGCCGATGATGCAGGTCAATCATGCGTACTACGAAAACCTGACCCGCAAGAAAATCGATGAACTAATCGAAACCTGGCGGCGCGAGGGATAGCGGCTGTTATGACCGAAAAGACTGTTAACGAAACAACCGCGAGATGATGTTATGCCAGAAAAACTAGTCCTGTTCAAACACATAAAGGACCCGAACCACAAGACAGTTTCCGGCTACGAGTCTCATGGCGGATACAGCGCCTGGCGCAAGGCGCTTACCTCATACAAACCAGAAGAAGTGATTGCTGAAGTTAAAGAATCCGGATTGCGCGGGCGCGGCGGAGCCGGTTTTCCCACCGGCCTGAAATGGAGTTTTGTTCCGAAAGACTCACCCAAGCCGCGTTATTTAATTTGCAACGCCGATGAATCAGAGCCAGGCACCTGCAAAGACCGCGTACTGTTGGAAGACGACCCGCATGCAGTGATAGAAGGAATGGCTATCGCCGCCTATGCTATTGGAGCGCATCTGGCGTTCAACTACATTCGAGGAGAATTCGATTATCCGATTTCTGTTTTCGAAAAAGCCGTAGATGAGGCCTATGAACGCGGACATCTGGGCAATGACATTTACGGCAGCGGCTTCGACCTGCACATGATCACCCATACCGGCGGCGGCGCCTATATTTGCGGCGAAGAAACCGCGCTGATAAACTCGCTGGCCGGTGACCGGGGAATGTCATCGATGAAGCCGCCCTTTCCGGCTGTCGAGGGACTGTACGGTTGTCCGACTGTGGTGAATAATGTTGAAACACTGGCGGTCCTGCCGCACATTATCAACAACGGCGCCGCCTGGCACAAGAGCATGGGGACCGAAAAGTCTCCCGGCACAAAACTCTTTTCTCTGACCGGACATGTCAACCGGCCGGGTAACTATGAACTTGAATTGGGGACCACGCTCAGAGAATTGATTTATGACATCGGCGGCGGTATTCCCGGGAACCGCAATATCAAGGCCATTATCCCCGGCGGCGCCTCGTGTCCGTTTATGACCCCGGACCAATTGGACACGCCGCTTGATTTTGAATCAATCGCAGAAGCAGGATCAATGCTCGGCTCGGGCGGATGCATTGTTCTTGATGATCGCACGGACATTGTCTGGGCGACTTACAAGCTGATAAAGTTCTTTAAGCATGAATCCTGCGGCAAATGCACGCCCTGCCGCCAGGGGACCAAGTGGATCACCCAGTTAGTTGACGGTATTCTGGCAGGCAAGGGAAACGAAGAGGACATTAAGAAGATAGATGACATCTGCCACAACATGCTGGGCCGGACGATCTGCCCTCTGGGAGACGCCGCGGCGATGCCGGTCATTTCAGTTGTGCAAAAATTCCGGGATGATTTTTTACGCCGTATACAAATGCAAAGCCCCCTGCGAATGGAGCAATTCGCCGTAGAATAGCCCCTGGCCAGTGAACTTGAAACCACTCCTATGAACCCCACCGCAACCGAAACGCAAAAAGCGCAGATGACCGTCACGCTAAACATTGACGGCCAAAACGTGACTGTCACAAAAGGCGCAACTGTGCTTGACGCCTGCAAACAGGCGAATATACCCGTTCCTACGTTTTGCTGGCACCCCAAACTGAAATCAGTCGGCGCCTGCCGTATCTGCTATGTCGAAATTGAAAAGTTTCCAAAACTGATGGTCAGCTGCGCCACGGAGGCCATGGAAGGCATGATCGTCCAAACGAATTCGGAGAAATGCCGTGAGGGCCGTAAAGCGGTGGTTGAACTTACCCTGCTGGACCATCCGCTTGATTGTCCAACATGTGACAAAGGTGGCGAGTGCGACTTGCAGGACATTTCGTTCGACTATGGCCTGAGCGACCAGTCCCAGTATGCGTTCAACAAGTTTAGATTTAATACAGACACCGACAAGAACTCCACGTTTGATGATCTTACCATCGGGCCTGAAATGGTTCGCAATCAGAACCGTTGTATTCTCTGTTACAAGTGCACCCGCGCCAATGAAGAAGCGTTTGGCGAACATGATATTGGCGTCTATTATCGCGGAAACGTCGCCGAGATAAACGCAGCGCCCGGTGGACAAGTGGAGTCGCTGTATTCTGGCAACCTGGTTGAAATTTGTCCCGTAGGGGCGCTGACCAGCAGTGATTGGCGCTATCAGATTCGTGTCTGGAACACTCGCACCGTACCCTCTATTGATCCGTTTCATGCCGACGGAGCGAATATCACACTCTGGAAAGATGCGAAGAAAGTATATCGAGCGACATCACGCAGAAATGACGACGTAGATGAAGGCTGGATTTCAGACATCAGCCGCTACGGGTATCAAATCGCCACCTCCGAAAAACGCCTGCGGACTCCGCTTATCAAACGGGACGGTTCAATGGTGGAAGCGTCCTGGGATGAAGCGCTGGAACTGATCGCCAAACGTATCGGCGGGATCAAGAACAAGTATGGAGCGCCGACTCTGGCAGGGGTGATTTCGCCGAGTCTCGACCTGGCGACTCTGCATGCGTTTGGGAAATTCTTCCGCGGCGCGTTAGGAACGAATAACATTGATTATCGCTCCAGCTATGCGCATCTACCAGATGATCCCCATTCAACCTTCACCTATATGTCATCACGCCCGTTTAATATCGCGAATCTCTTGAAATCTAACGCTATCCTCGTGGTAGGCTCTAACCTAATTCGGGAACACCCGAACGTTCATCTCCGGGTCAGAAAAGCGGTCACCGAATGTGGAGCGAGGCTCTACACTGCAAATCCATATGAAACAAAGTCCGGTGACTGCTCTGCAGATGAAATGGTTGTCAGACCAGGCTCCGAGGAGGCGTTTCTCAATGGCCTGGCGCTAAGCCTGATCAGCCAGGGACTGGCGAAAGAGAACGTTGATGTCAGCAAGATTGACACGCTTCTTATTCCAAACTCTGTGGAAGCCTGCGCCGAAGTTTGTGGTATTTCCAGTAACCGTTTGAATACATGCGCGGCCGCATTGGCCCGGTCGACAGCGCCGTCAATTCTCGCCGGAGAAATCATTTCAAATTAAATTGACCGCGAAAAAATAGCCAATGCGCTATTCAATCTGTCTGTATTACTGGGCATTGAGAACGAAGAACTCGGACAGGCGGCGATTTTGGCCAAAGCGGCGAACAGCAAAGGCGCCGAAGCGCTGGGACTGTGTCCGGAGATTTCCGCTGCGACAACAGATTCCTTGAGCGCAATCGTTGGAGCGCTGCCGGAGTTGCCAGGCGCCAACTGGGACAAGATACTGGACGGCGCAGTGGCCGAAGAAATTAAGGCGCTCATGATTTTCGGCGCCAGTCCCCTGCAAACAGGAGTCGACTATGAGCGAATCAAGAAATCACTGGACTCGCTGGAGTTTCTTGTTGTCGCCGATTTGTTTGAAACGCAAACCAGCGCGATGGCCGATGTGGTCCTGCCGATCTCAAGTTTCGCCGAATACTCAGGCCTGTATGTTAATCTTGAAGGCAGGGTGCAGGAGACGAGTCCCGCCATGCGGCCAGCAGGCTCGTCGCTTCCCGGATATGAAGCGCTAAACCTCATAGCGCAGAAGTTTGACTACAGCCTTTACCTTGATGGGCCGGCGCTGCTAACTGAAGCGTCAGAAATAATAGAAAAATACCGCCCTGAAAAACGCAAGCCGCTGTTAATGGAATCCCATCACGCCACAGTGGAGCCGCCGTCAGAAGACGCATTGCCGCTCTATGTCGGGGATGCGCTCCATCATTTCGGACATTGGACTGAACATTCGCACTCACTTTCGGCCTTTGACAGTGAGCCGCGCATTGAACTGTCTGCGTCACTGGCAAAGCGCCTGGGCATCGCCGACGGTGAGAAAGTGCGGATTACCGGAGCGCCCGGAGAAAAGATAATTATGGCCGCAAGCATCTCGCAGGTTTTGAAAGGCAATGTTGTCTATGCGACATTGAATTTCTCACAGACGCAAGTCAATTGCCTGCTGGACCACACGCGAAGAGTCAACTTCGTTACTCTGAAAAAAACTGAGAAGAGCTGATGGGTGTCGTTGAAATAGCAGTAATCACGCTAATCAAGATCGTAGTCACGGTTATCGTGGTTCTGACTGGCTTTGCTTATTTAACATTTGCTGAGCGCCGCCTGGTCGCGTTTTTTCAGCAGCGAGTCGGGCCGAATGTGGCCGGACCATTCGGATTGCTTCAGCCGATGGCCGACGGCATCAAAATGGCTTTCAAGGAGGACATTCGCCCGGAGAAGGCGGAGGGACTGTTCTACAGCCTGGCGCCGGCTTTCAGTTTAATCCCCGCCATGATGATCTTGGTCGTGATCCCGTTCGGAGAACCGATGGAAGTGTTTGGCTATGTGATTGATCCGGTCCTGTCTCATTTGAATATTGGCGTTCTGTTTTTCTTCGCTGTATCATCATTGGGTGTCTACGGAATCATGCTGGCCGGATGGTCATCTGGCTCGAAGTATTCACTGCTCGGCGCGCTCAGGGCCACCGCGCAAATGATCTCTTATGAAGTCGCCTATGGCCTTTCCATCATCGGTGTCATCCTCATCGCCCAGACACTTCCGTCCAATCTTTCGGTAACGGAAGCAATCCCAACTCATGCCGCGTCTTGTTGGCTTCGCCCAGAGTGATGTGGTAGATGTAGATTGAATACCCGGCCGTGGCCACAGGCTCGAAACGGAGGAAGTAGCGGTACTGCCTGCTACGACCGTACAGGTAGTTCACGCTCAGGGCATACCAGCCGGGTTTAGGACCAAGTGACTCTTCCGAGGTATTGGAATTGCGGCTTGCGTG
This sequence comes from Candidatus Zixiibacteriota bacterium, assembly GCA_022563625.1. Lineage (GTDB taxonomy): Bacteria > Zixibacteria > MSB-5A5 > GN15 > JACZUZ01 > JADFNA01. The sequence goes on along the minus strand of JADFNA010000001.1, from coordinate 253 downwards.
TTCCGCGTACAAGCCCGGCGGCGGATATGGTGTTCCGGGAATGCCAGCCAAGGTCGCCGGATATGAACCATAGTAAGCTAGACCGTTGAGTGTTACATCCGGATGTTCGTCGAGCCAGTCCTTCAAGTAAAGGAGGTCCTGGCCCCAGTCAATGTTGCTGCTGAGAAGATGCTTGCCTCCATTCTTCGGGCCGCCAATCAGTTCGTTGAAGTATGATAGGCTGTGCGGATAAACCGCCAGGCTGCTGCTGGCC
>JADFNA010000178.1 GCA_022563625.1 Candidatus Zixiibacteriota bacterium | reverse complement strand
AAAGAAACTATGACCGCGGTAATGATTCCCAGGGAGTACAATCCAACCATCGTCAGTCCCTGGCTGTTGAACAGCCCCAGATAGCGCTCATACGGCACGAATGCGCTGATCATGATTATATAAATCGGCAGGCGCGCGCTGCAGGACATCAGCGGCGCCACAACAATTGTCAACAGCCTCTGGCGCGGACTGTCAATTGTGCGCGTGGCCATAATCCCCGGAATGGCGCAGGCGAATGACGACAAAAGCGGCACGAATGACTTCCCCGACAAACCACACCAGCGAAACAGCCGGTCCACAATAAACGCAGCGCGCGGCAAATAGCCGGAATCCTCCAGGAGCCCCAGAAAGAAAAACAGAATCACAATCTGCGGCAAAAAGATAATAACCGAGCCGACACCGCCGATGACTCCATCGACAACAAGCGAACGCAAAGCCCCGGCCGGCAACAGCGCGGACGCCTGCGCTGCAACAAAGCCAGCGCCGGAATCAATCAGATCCATCAGCGGCTCAGCCCAGGAGAAAATTGACTGAAAGACAATAATCATGATTCCCAGCAGTATCAACGGGCCCCAGAAACGATGCAGAACAACCTTGTCGATTTTTTCGGTCGCTGGATTTCGGGTTGAGGTAAGTGTGATTGTCACCTGTTGGGCGATTTGCGCCATCTTGCGCGCCAGCGGATACGCCTCGGCAAAGGGCAATCCGCGATGCTTATCAGCCAGGCGCCGCCGGAGATGCTCAAGTTTGCTCTCGCCGCCGGACCCATAGGCGCCGAGGAATTTCTTTTCCGCCGGGCCGTGTTTGTCGAACAGCGCCCGAATCAGTTCCGGGCGCGACAGATGGGAGTTTTTCACCGCCGCCGAAGGTGAAAACTCAACCAGAAACTCCTCGATCTCATGGTCAAAAGTAAACAGCGATTTGGCCGGCGGGATTTCGGCGAAGCGCGCGATACGCTCTTTGAGCCGGTTGATTCCTTTGCCGCGATGCGCCACAGTGGACACAACCGGCATGCCAATTATCTGCGAAAGTCGAACGGTGTTGATTCGCAGACAGCGAGATTCGGCGATGTCAATTTGGTTGAGAACAACAATCGTGGGCAATCTCGCTTCGGAGATTTGCGCCAGCAAGTACAGGCTGCGGTCCAGATTTGAAGCGTCAAGAACGACGATAACCAGGTCAGGCGCGTCTCCTGATGAATCATCGCTGCCGATCAACGTCTTTACTGCGATAAACTCATCAGGCGAGATGGCCGCCAGCGAATAACTGCCGGGCACATCTATCAGGTCGAAATCAATGTCCTGATTGTCAGGCAAAGTGAATCTGCCGACGCGTGATTCAACTGTCACACCCGGATAGTTGGCGACTTTTTGATTCAACCCGGTCAGGTGGTTGAAAATTGTTGATTTGCCGGAATTCGGATTGCCGCAAAGTGCGATACGACGCGCGCGGCCGTTAGCTCTGATGTGCGCCTGTGATACGGGCTGATGTGCGCAGGAAGGTTCAGACATGTGGCCGCATGCGATTTGTTGTCAGCGCCAGAATTTGGTAACAGAAAATATGGCTAGAGAGATTAACTCAACTCTTCGACAGAGACCAGATCGGCCTCGGACTCACGCAGGGACAGTGATGTTCCGCCGATAGAGAATTCGATTGGATCAGCAAGCGGAGCGCGGCGCACCATCGAAATCGTCCGCCCCGGATAGACACCCATTTCCACCAGGCGCCGGCCGGCAATGCCTGGAACGATATCAACCACCCGAGCGCTCTGGCCGCGCTGAATTTGACTCAGTTTTGTCATCAGTTCCTCATTGTAACAGTTGCAACAGTTGCAACAGGCGCAGCCTTGAAAACGGCATAACCCCTTTTTTCAGGATTTCAATCCGCCCCGGGCCGAGCGGCGTATATCAATCACTTGATCATCGACTGCAGTTGATTCTGCCCTTAAGTTTGTCTGTGGTTCTTCCTGGGATTTGCCCTGGCGGCATTGAAGACAAAGGCCGATTACTTCGACTCTGAATTCCTGCGGCAAGTGGCCGGATTCATCCGCCCGGTCTTGCAGTAACCGATTTATTTCCGGCGAAAAGAACTCCTCGGTTGACCCGCACTCACGGCAAACCAAATGGCCATGAGGGCTGGAGGTGACCCGATCATAGCGGACAACTCCATCGCCGAAATACTTTTTCTCTCCCAAACCGACATCGCAGATCAATTTCAACGTGCGCCAAACCGTGCTGTAGGCGATAGACGGGTCAACCTTCTGGACACGCTCGTGCAGCTCCTCGACTGACAGATGTGATTCAGACTCGAAGAAAGTACGGAAAATGATCTCCCGGGCGGAGGTCATTTTGAGACCTCTCGTTTTCAGAAAATTTCTCATAATCAATTACTGTGAAATAGTTTACGCGCTTTAGGGCCTCTCGCTGTTTCCATTTACGAGCAAATTTCCGATCTCTAATTGAAATCGGTTTTCAATTCCAATCAGACCAATTCTCGACCGAAAGTCAAGAGTTTGCTATGAAATAATGTATTAGTTAGTACAGATTTATGTCTAGAATCCTGTCACGATCAAGAATTGAACAAGAAATCAGGCGACAAAAAAAGGCCGGATTTGTCCGGCCCTCTTTTCAGGGTTTTGTTGATAAAGTCCAGTTGAGACGTAGGTCGGCGTTCCGAGCGAGCGCAAGCGAGAGAGAAACCCGACAGGCGCCGCTCATAGAGGGATTGTCGGGGTTCTTCGTCCGCCCAGGCGGACTCCTCGCAAAGACAATCAGGGGTTAATCAACAAACCCTTCAGTGAAGTATCAGTTGGGGAGCTATTCCTTGCCTTCCGACTCGTCTTTTGTCTTTTCTTCTGTCTTTTCTTCGGTCTTTTCTTTTGGCAGAACCGCTTCGATTTCGATTGAGATTTCCACGTCATTGCCCAGCATCAACCCTCCTGCGTCCAGTGTCCTGCTCCAGGTAATGTTATAGTCTTGGCGGTTGATTATTGTTATTGCAGAGAATCCGGCTCGTGAGATGCCCCGTGGGCCCTTTTCCAGGACCCCGTGGAAATCGCAATCAAATGTCACTGACCTGGTAACATCCTTGATCGTCAGGTCACCAGTCAGGGTGAATGTCCCGTCTTTCAACTCGCCAACTGCAGTGGATGTAAATGTCATGGTCGGATACTTTGCGGTTTCAAAGAAATCCTCTGAACGCAGATGATTGTCACGGTCTTCGTCGTTGGTGTCGATTGACTCCATTTGAACCGTCAGCTCTACCGAGCCGGTCTGCATTTTATCTACATCGAATTCAATCGAACTGGAAAACTTTCCGAACCGTCCGGTGGCTTTGCTGATGACCATGTGTCTGACACTGAAATTCACCGATGAATGAGGGACGTCAATCTGCCAGGTTTTCGCCGGAGCGAGACTGGCCAGCAGGGCTGTCAACAATAGTGAAAGTATTATGCGACGTTTCATGTGCGTGGGTCTCCTGTTATGTAAATATGTTCCGAGTTACTTTTATCCGGTTGTTCGACTGTATCCAGGGCTGGAGTTGTGTCCGAATATTTCCAGAGGCGTAAATATAGAATGGCCGCAGACTCAGGTCAAGTCTGCGGCCGAAGTTTTGGGCCGAAGCCCGGGTGATAGCCGCCGGCGCTATTTCAGCAGGGCCATCTTTTTGGTTTCACTCAGGTTTCCCCGCTTCAAGCGGTAGAAGTAAATGCCGCTGGAGACCTGGCGGCCGTCATCATCGACGCCGTCCCATTCAACCTGATAGCTGCCCGGCCCCTCGACACGTGAAACCAGTTCCCGCACCTTTTGGCCGAGCGTGTTGTAAATGACCAGTTCGGTCACTGGCGCTCGCTGGCCGCCCTTATTATTGATAGTGTAACTTATGGTCGTTGTCGGATTGAACGGATTGGGATAATTCTGCGCCAGCGTGAACGCCCGGGGCAGGGGCGGGATGTCCTCATCCGGTCCGACATCAGTCTGGATGTCATTAAAGAACTGCAGGACCCTGCTCAGAATTTCGTCCCGCTGAGTGCGGAACCGGCGCGCGGCTTCGTCCTGTTCTATGGCCTCAAACGGGAACGAGAAAAAGACGACTTTGTTTGCCCCGCTGAAGCTGATGGCATGGAATGCGTTCGGGGCCGTTGTGCTAACCCCTTTGAGTTCGGGCTGCGCTCCGTCGACCGGTGTAATTGCATATGCGCTGACGGCAGGCGCCCAGTTCTTGGCGCCACCGTTACCAAAGGCTTGTGTCTTGGTAATACCGTCGCCTATTCGAGAGCCGTCGACTCCCCTCTGCAGGGCGTCATACTTCTGTATAGATTTCGCAGCATGCAGATAATCACGCATAAACGCAGGATCAACGATTTCCAATTGCTCCGCCAGGTTCATGCCGCTGATCATCAGGTTCCCGCCGCCGTCCAGATATGTTTTGATTCGCTGAATTTCAACCGCTGAGGGAGCTATGGTTGAGTGATCACCAAAGTACCAGATGACCACGGGAAATTCGCTCAGCAGGGCGCTGGTCGGCAATCCGGAAGTCTGTGTGATATGTGTTCGATGCGGCAGGCGGAAGTTAAACAGATCACCGGTGTAGATGCCCGTGTATTTGCCGTTTTGGTCGGCGTTGACGACCAAGACCTGCGGTTTGCCAATCTCGATCTGAACGCCGAGCCGGATATTGTTCAGGCCGCCATCAGAAACAAAGTTGAAATAGATGCTGTCGATAAGCGGCGTGATGTTGTTGGCCACTGTGAACTTGAATGGAACAGAACTGGTGGTTGTCACGCCAAATCCGGGAAGTGTTCCCAGAGTAATCGTATCAACGCTGAAGTTTATATCCTGATTCGGGCTGCTGGCGACAACAAACGCTCCGACACCTGAGGCCCACAAATTTTTGACCGAAAATAATACATCAAAACTCTCTCCGGCTTCTATGATTTGGTCGAAGTTTGAACGGTCAATCAATGTGGCCTGGAATTGAGTTAAAAAGGG
>JADFNA010000177.1 GCA_022563625.1 Candidatus Zixiibacteriota bacterium | reverse complement strand
GCTCCCACGGGCTCGGCATCCTTGATGGCGTCCGCCAAGGCCTCGGCGTTGAAGTTCAGATCAAGGCTGTAGCGTAGATGCGAGAACTCGCGCTCATAAGTTGCGCTGGTGGCGCCTGGAATTGTTTGTCCGGCCGGGTCCGTTGTCTGTAGTTCTGTCGAGCTCGGAGCTGACAACTCCAGCGTGTCTTGCGGTTCGCCGGTTTGAGATGTCGTCGGAGTCAGAGTGGCTGGATCTGGTTGAACTTGCTCGGAACTGGAAATAGCAGGCGACTCAGGTCCGGTTTCGATGGTTGAGGAGGCAGGCGGCGCCGGAGGGGTGAAACGCTCGGCGATTGAATAATAACGCGCAGCGTACTGGCTGGCCAGTTGATTAAAAAAGCTGGTGATGTTTATCATGTTTTGTCCTTGCTTCTGGTATCCGGGGTCCGGATAGTTTCAAGGTTATTTTCTGTGGGTTTATATCGTCCCGGCGCCCAAAAAATGAACTGCTGGTGGAAAATTGCGCCGGGCTGGCGGTGTTTTTTTCCGTCCTGTTAGATGTATTTCTCCTGTTTGGTTTGATTTGAAACGATAGTATATTAAATGAGCGGGGCGGAGTGTCTCATTGAAACGATTGGCAACAATCTTGAACGCCCGTCCGTTATTCAGAAGATGTTTAGAATGAACCTGTATCAGGGGAGAGGGAATTGAATCATGACAAAACGCGAACTAATTGCCAGGCTCAACGAAGCGATTGAGCATGAGATGATGGTCTATTTTCAGTTTTTCTATAACAGCCTGACACTGACAGGACACACGAATTTGTCGCTCGCTGAAAAATTCAAGGAAGAAAGCGAAAGCGAACTGGGCCATGCGCAAAAACTGGCTGACCGTGTGGTTGCTCTGGGAGGAACGCCTTCGGCGAGTGTGCCAAAATTCTCCCGCCCGAAATCAGCAAAAGACATGGTCAAAGCGGCGATCAAGAATGAGAAAATTGCTATTAAGGTTTACCGGGACCTTCTGCCGCACACCAAGGACGATCCGGTCTTGAGTCATCTGGTGTATCATTTGCTTATGGATGAAATTCGGGACCTTGAGGACTTTGAGAATCTTCTTTAGTTCTCAGCCGGTGACGGATAGGTCGACTTGTTGAATGACTCTCAGATGACCCTGCCGCTGGCGTGGATTGAACTGGACAAACAGGCGCTCTGGCACAATGTGTCATTTCTGCGGTCATTGAGCGCCATTGTCACAGATGATTCAAACTCTTCCACGCCGCTTTTGTGCGCGGCAATAAAGGCCAACGCCTACGGACATGGACTTAGAGAGATAACGTCGCTGCTGAAAAAACAGCAGGTTGAATACATTGCAGTCCACTCCCTGGCTGAAGCCGCCGAGGCGCGCAAAGCGGGCTGGACAGAGCGCATACTCTGTGTGGGTTATATTCAACGGGCCGATTCCGAACAGGCTCTCGGCCTGAATGTCGAACCGACGATTTACAATCTTGAAAATCTGCGCGCCTGGGCCGCTGCGGCAGACAAACAAAAAACTACAGCCCTGGTACATTTGAAAATCGAAACAGGCGCCAACCGGCAGGGAATATCTCCGGATGAACTGACGGCGTTCGTTCAGGAATTGGCCGGATTGCCGCAGATAATTTTGCGCGGAGTCTCCACCCATTTCGCCAATATAGAGGACACCACCGATCGTGGTTTCGCCAGATTACAGCTCAAACGGTTCCGGCGGGCGCTTGCGGCGCTGGAACAGAACGGTTTGAAACCCGAATTGCGGCACTGCGCCAGCTCGGCGGCGCATTTGGTATTTCCCGAAACGCGTTTTGACATGATTCGCTGCGGAATTGCGCTGTACGGACACTGGCCGTCAAAAGAAACATTCCTGTCTTTCCAACACCGCTATCCCAAACTCAACGGCGCCGGGCGATTGCAGCCGGTCCTCTCACTTAAATGCCGAATCGCACAGATCAAAACGATAAAGAAGGGAGATGCAGTCGGATATGGCCTGACATTTCGCGCCGAACGCAAATTGAAAGCCGCTGTATTGCCTGTTGGATATTCAGATGGACTTGACCGCAAACTTTCAAATATCGGACATGCGCTGATTGGCGGCCAGCGTGTGCGCATAATCGGGCGCGTGACAATGAACAACACTGTTGTCGATGTCACCGAAGTTCGTGATGTCCATATCGAGCAGACTGCGACGCTGATCGGCGTTGACGGAGATGAAAAAATTCGCGCCGAGGATATCGCCTCTTTGATCGGGACAATCCAATATGAAGTTCTGGCCCGCCTGGGCGCGCATTTGCCGCGACTGATTGTTTAAGACGCTAGAAGCTTCACTCCCAAGCGGACCGGTATTTTTTGATCAGAGAGAGACGGTGAGGAAATCCAGTTCTGCCTTGACAGCCCGGCTCCTGGCCGCTAATTTGGTTTGTGAAACTGTTCACATACAGTTTCTTCCTAGCCCTGTCTCGATCTGATAACTGTTTGAACGGTAACCTGTTATAAGGTCTTTCAAAATCCGGCGGATGTTCAGAGCTATCTGAAACAAAGAAAAAGAATATGGGCGAAAGCGGTCAACAATCGGCGAGTATTGAGAGATTAAAGCCCCAAGATAAGCGGCGTATATCTGATTCCACCATACATCGCCTGTCGCTCTATCATCGTCTACTGGGCGAGTTGGAATCTGATGGGACGAAGACAGTGTCCTCCAAACAACTGGCCGAGTTGCAGCGTTTGACACCGGCCCAGGTGCGTAAGGACCTGAGTTTTTTTGGCGCTTTTGGCACGCGCGGGCTGGGGTATTCTGTCTCTGATCTGCGAAAGAAGATCGCAGAAATAATCGGACTGGACAGGCGCTGGAATGTGGCAGTGATCGGCGTCGGGAATATCGGGTCAGCGTTGATTGGCTTCAAGGAATTTCCCAACAGGGGATTTGATGTCAAATTGGTGTTTGACAATGACCAGCGCAAAATCGGCAGCAATCACAAAGGCATGCGCGTTTCAGATATAAGAAATCTTAAGGAAGATTTGAAGGCGAATCAAATTGACCTGGTGATACTTGCGGTGCCGAGCTCTCCGGCGCAGAAAATTGTCGATGAAGTTGTCGCCGCCGGAGTGAAAGCAATACTGTCGTTCGCGCCGACACATATCGATGTGCCGCCGGACGTATATGTGCGCTCTGAAGATATGTCGATGGAGCTTGAATACCTGACATACGCATTGGTAAATAATCCGGGGAAATAGCCAGGCGTGTCTACTCGCTTCCTCTGACCGCAGCTATTATTTCGTATCCTGCATCACCAATCCGAACCTCACCCTCCAATTAGCGCGCCAACGGTTTACCCACAGAGGGGAGACTTCCCGGACGAAAATGTGTAAATTGGCTGTCCACTTGAGCCTGAGTGGGTATAACCGATATAGACGACCAGATGGTCATTGATGACAATCCTTCTTTAGAAAGGTAACCACAAATTGTATAATAAGTTAACTAAGCCAGCCGGAATCAAATCAGTGTGTTTGACAGTCAAGACACTGTTCATGCTGATACTTGCCGTGAGTCAAGGATTTGCTGAAGTCAGAAATGATTCTCTGAATATGCATCTGCAGCGCGGGGGCAATGATCTGAGAAACGAGAATTATGAAGCGGCCGTGACCAGCTTCGAGAGCGCCCTCGGCATTGACAGTCTGAATTTGAACGCCCTGCGAAATCTTGGCTTTATTCTGGCGCTCCGAGGAGATCATAAGGACGCTATTCGACTCTGGGAGCGGGCCGACAGACATGGTATTGCTAACGCTGATGTGTACAATAACCTCGGTGTCAGTTATGGCACACTCGGCCAGACAGAAAAGGCGCTCAACAACTACAGCTTCGCGATGGAACTTGAACAGGACAATGTTGAGTATATGAAAAATTTTGCCACAACCGCTTTGAATGCCGGATTATTTGAACCGGCCCATCTAGCAATGGAAGAGGCTGTCAAACTGGCGCCTGACAATCCGGAGATTAACTATCTGTTGGGGAATTGTCATGCCGGAGTGGGTGAATCAGTCAAGGCGCAGCGTAACTATCTCAAGGCGATTGACCTGGGTTATGATAATCCGGAGTTGCGATTCAACTATGGTATGATGCTGGAGGCCGCAGGTGATATGCTCGGCGCTGAAGAGCAGCTCGGGTTTGCCTCCAATCGCGCGCCGGAAAATCTCGACTATCGCCAGCGGCTGGGCGTGTTCTATATGAAAACCGGCGTATATACGCAGTCGGCGAAAAATTTTCACGAAAACCTTGAGCGTGATTCGACCTATATCAATTCCCGTATCGGGCTTGCAATTGCGTTTGCGAATCTCGGCCAGATGGATTCTGCCTATGCCCAATTGGCCTGGGTCAAGAAATCAGAGCCGGCGCGCGCCGGAGAGATGATGAATCTTATCAAGAAAGCCGAAGATAATCGCAAGCGATCAGACAGTTCCCGAAGCGGAAATTGAATATATAGATCAAATTTTCTTATGAACGAGCGCACAAAATCACATAAGATGTCAGATACCAGTTTGCAGACATCGGTACGGGTTAAATCATTCCGCGCGGTCGGACATCTGGTTGACTCGGGGATTATGAAAGAAATCCTCGACACGATTATCCGCGAGGGCGGGTCGTTTGAAATCAAGCGCTTTGATTTCGGCAAAACCAATGAAGCGCATTCCACCATCGAAGCGACATACAGCGCGCCCGGCGCCGGGGCGCTGGACCGAATCAGCCGTGCCCTGACTGATCTGGGTGTTGATGTTGACGTTGAAATAAGCGCGCAGGTCGTTGAAGCGCCGGCCGATGGTGTTGCGCCGCCTGATTTTTACACTACAACCAATCATAAATCCTCAGTCAATTACCAGGGACTTCTTATACCTGTAGAAAAAATCCGCATGGACGGCGCGATTGTCATCTCCGGTGAGGGAGAGGCGGCGCGGGCCATATGTACGAAACAGCGCTCGCTGAAAAAAAATGAT
>JADFNA010000176.1 GCA_022563625.1 Candidatus Zixiibacteriota bacterium | reverse complement strand
CCTCGAACGGAGAGAAGTGGCGTTGTCTCTTTGGTGACCAATGTCGTGCTACTGGGCGTAGGGGTCGGCTGCATCTCGGAGTCCATCCCCCAGGAAGTTGAAAGCCAGTACAGCGACTATTACGGGGAGTGCAGGTATCAACAGCCAGGGGAATAGTGCAACGGCCTGAACGTTCTGGGCCGACTGGAGCATTACGCCCCAGCTGATGGCGGGGGGCCTCAATCCAAGGCCCAGGAAGCTCAACGACGTCTCGCTGATAATTATCGCTGGCAGGGCGAGGGTAGTGGAGGCGATGATGTGGCTGTAAAAGGACGGTACCATATGCCGGAAGATGATACGCATCTGGCTGGCGCCGGACTTCGTCGTCTGGGGCGCCCCGTCGAGTCTGACACTGTCACTGGCGACAGTCGAATCGGTCAACGGAGAATCACGGATAACATACAACCCGGTTACTATCGGAGGGTTGGAGCAAACAGTGTTGTTCGCAGAATTGATTGACCACCGGGGCAATCCACTGCCTTCGACAATAAAAGAACCGAAAGCGCTGATAATGCCCAAATCCGCTGAGCGTGTATTCCTTGTTGGACGTGAGTTCAGCGCTGGATTCAAGGTAGCCAGGGAAAGCGGCGGCGCTGGTACAACGGTTGTTGACCTGATCATTATGGAGCTTGGATGAGTCCCAAACGCACGGCGCCGCCGGAGGGCGCTGAAGAAGACATAAAGAAAATTGAAGAAGTAATTGAAATCATATACAAAGACTTGCTGGCAAAGGGAGGACAATACAAAGTGAGTGAACTGTTAAAAGCGATTGAGCTAAAAAGAAAACTGGCGCCCGCGGATGACCGGGAGAAACAATTCTGGACGATGATAAACGGAATCCGCCGCGATACACTGGATCAGAAAAACAAGAAACCAAACGACAATTCCACCAGGGGCGCCGGCCCGAAGGATCCTCATGATGTATAACCCGCAAAATAATCCGGCCATGAGTCATCACACACTTGTCATAACGCACTACAAAACGCTGTACAAAACGATGCCCTTTTTATTGATACTCTTCGTAACCATAGCTGCCACAAACAGGCTGGCTGAGGCGGGAATTTGCGCCGGATGCGCTGAGTTCAGAACAGATCGTGACAGCTCGGCAGCCTGGATTAGGGACGGTGATCCGCGTCAAGGCAGCCCTACACAAAAGCGCGGCACAGTCTCCAGCGTTAGCTGGGGGACGAACCTGTTTGCGACAGATGACCGGCATCCGATTTTCCTCGACACGCTGGTGTTCACCGGTGATACCAACGATGCAGGCAACGGGGTCCCGGCCGGCCGGGAGATAAGGGCCTGCACGCTCTGGGTAACCATGTTGAGCCTGCCGTCATTGGATCCGAATGAAACTATTTATGATCTTTACGAAGTCACTCAGGCTTGGAATGAGAACGACGGCAACGCTGTCTCATGGGACAACCGGACAAACGGAGTAGCTTGGTCTACTGCCGGAGTAACCGGCGTACTGAAACTAAGCTCCGCTCTTTCCATGAAACGGATAGCGATTGATACATTTGTCTGGAAAGTCTCCGACGGAACATCGCTCATCCTGTGGGACACACTTGCCATACCAGACGGGGACACATTACCGGTCCCTTTCCCCCTGGCAACGGCCAAAAACATCTATGCGGGGACCGCCTACGGGATCGTACTCAAATGGGCCTCCGGCGGTGAAAGCCACTTTTACCAGTGCGGTTCTTCGGAAAACGCAACTCCCACATCACGTCCGCAGTTTCAATGGGTACACCAGGCCGTAAGCGCGCTTCCCGCCCGCAGGCGACGCATCATACAGCAAATGGGACGGCGTGACAGTCCTTCCTCAATACACACAGAAAGGTCCGCGAAATGAAAAGCATATTACTGGCGCTGGGAATGATGGCGCTCCACTCGTTTGCTGGCGCTACCCCAATCGTAAACAATTCCAGTGTCTCAGAAACATCTGAAGACAGCCTGACCGTGGCCATCCTGTCCCTTGACACACTGGGAAACCCCGCCGCAGCAGATTCATTCTATGTCGCGATCTTCGGCGGGGGCAAGGCAAATGCTTTCGTGTTTGCAGACAGTGGAAACACCGCAATGACTGGACTGGACACGGTACGCATTGGCGGGCAAACATTCTACTATTACAGCCGCAAAATATCAGACATCGATGGCGCAGGCGCCAGCGGTTACTACAGCGGCGCGCTGATGGCTAAATCAAACAGCCTCGCCCTGCGCACCATAACCCGTTTTTCGTTTCAGATCGTCGGCTGGGAGCTTGACGAGATGGGAGATTCTACCGGACTTGCCGCTGTCTCATCCAGGGCGGCGCTCGATACGCTGGACAACGGATTTGCATCAATCTCACCGGTCACAGTGGCGGCGATTAACACCGATGCTATCACTGACGCATCAATTGCAAATCTTGCAATTGATATTGATGAGTTCGGCGGGACATTCGCGCCGGGACAGTTTGAAACAGATGTTTTTACCGGCGTCCATTTATCAGATTCCTGGAAAGCGGAATTGTGGGGTACTGATACCGCTGCAGTGAGTATCGGTTTCGGCAAGACCCTCAAAGATTTCCCGCAATATCGGGCGACAGGGTTTTCGACATTCGACCCCGCGCAGGATTCTGTTTTTGCCAAAGGCGGCGCGGTGGATTCCAATCGCACCGAACTCGGCGGATCAGGAGATTCAACCGCCATCGCCCGCTGGGTGTGGAACACTCCGTCCGCAAACCACACGCTCGGCGCTACCTTTGGGGATTTCCTCGACGCAAAAGTTTCATCTGCCTCCGGCGGACAGGGGGCTTTCTCGGTGACATTGGTAACGCTCGACACCGCCACCGCACAGGTCACCCCGGGGGCCTCAGTTGCAGTGTTCAATGTTTCACAAACATCGCTGCTGGCCATCGGCGCCAGTGACAATTCCGGGAAAGCGGCATTCAACTTGAACGCTGACAGCTTTGTCGTCACAGTCACGCTGCGCGGCCACATTTTTCCAGCCTATGACACACTGGTGGTCAGCGGAACTATGACAGACACGATTTCGGCATATCCGTTTGACCCCGGCGCTCCGACGGCCCCCGACCGTGTGCGCGCCTGGGGATTTGTGCTGAATGTCTCTGGTTTGCCTGATTCGGGCGCTGTTGCCAGCGCGTTCTTACCGTCCGGCGTGGCACAAACAACCGGGGCGATTATCGCGCCATTCGCCGTCAGCGCCATTACCGATGGAGCGGGGCTGTTTGAATTAGATCTGATCCCTAACAGTTTACTCATTCCGGATACAACCAGCTATGAGTTCACCATCTTTCACACTGACGGGACAATTCTGCGCAGGCGCCTGATAGCGCCCGACAGTACGAGCTGGCGTGTCACCTGGTAAACGTGTTTGAGAAATAACCATTGAAATGAGAATCATCATGATGGCTTTTTCATTTTTTGGAGATGTGCTGGATTTTGTGTCGTCGAATATCGGTTCAATCATCGGCGGCGTAGGCTCTGCGGCCCTGGCCGTTGTCGGCTGGGTTGGCTCCCGTTATCTGGCGCCACTGTTAAAAATCGGCAAACGTAAACAGTTCGCGCAGTGGATAGCGGTAATCGCGGATGAAATCACTGACGCATTAGTGGCGAAATACCCGAATAAACGCTGGCTGGAAGCGCTTGATCAAGCCGTGGACAAACTGGCGGAGATATGCGGTATCAACCAGGAAATCTCACGCCGGGCCGTAGATGCCGCGCTGGCGCGCAAGAAGAGATCATAGGACGACAGCGGAAAGAAATAACAGTACATGACAAAAAGAACAACGTCACCACGCTTGTTGTAGGGGCACGGCACGCCGTGCCCGCTTTCCTGTTCTTCCGCGGCTTTATCGAGTCCTGTTGGCGCTACTGGCAGGGCGCCGGTCCGCCAGCGAATAACCAGAATACATAGTGATGCAAATCGGATGTTTCAACTCCGCCATTACAATTTGCGTCCGCCCGGCCTGCTCCACCAACCGGGGCCGGGCCGCCAAACAACTGAAAGTTTATAGCGAAAACTAAATCTGAGATATTTGCCAACCCGTCGCCGTCATAATCGCCCGCGGCAAATGCGTCGCAAATATATCGTAGCAGAACTGTCTCTGCTCCGAGATTTCCGTCGAAGTCTGACATTTCCAGTGTGAAAAAATAAAAGTTTCCGTCAACCAAGTTCTGAGCTGCCCCATCTATTTGTAATGAAAATGGGGATGGTATCGGAATGAACCCGTCATTAAACTGTGTGCGGCCTACCGGCGGCGGATTTGCCGGCAACAAACGCGTCATCAGCGCGACATCGCGCCAGGCGCCGCCAATAAACACTTCAGAGCCTGACTGTGTGTCGCGCCAGAAAACGAATTTCGTTGTCGCGTCAAATGGATCAGAGACAACCACGCGGAATGCGTTCTGGGTGGTTGGCAGCCCGCTGAAACCGTCGACAGCCAGCCAGCGTCCGGGAACTCCGTCCACTGCAAACATGACAACCCCGCCGATCTCTTCGGCCCAATTGCGCAATACGCTGTAACTTACATCACGGGTGAATTCAATTTTCTGTTCAGAAAAGCCGGTTACCGCGAGATAGGACTGAAATCCAAACACAAACCAATCATCTTCAAGTCCGCCGTTTACGGGAATCTGCATGAAGCCGCCCAACCTGTCAGCGGCCTGTTGTATTGTAAGTTTGGACCCGCCGATTTGCATCGACTGGCCGAATCCCTGGTTGAACCAGTATTCAAGGGCCAGCGCTCCCACTGCCGGCCCGCCATAGAAATCACCAAGTTCGCCGTTGGCCGCGCTGTTGCCGTCATTGGGATTGCCGTTATTGTCACCCAGCTGGAACTGGTTAAATATTCCGAGTGTCTTTCTGTGCTCAATATCAGCCGGTGTGCGTATCGCGGCCCAGGAAAGCAGATTTTCATCCGCGAGACTATAACTGGCGGTTATCGGGTCACAAAACCTGCTGAAA
>JADFNA010000175.1 GCA_022563625.1 Candidatus Zixiibacteriota bacterium | reverse complement strand
GAATGATTCGGAGGCGGGAGGGCCAGATAAAACGAGCTTCAGCAGGCCGCGCAGACGCAGACCGAAGCCGTACGTTTTCACTTTTTGCCGGCTTATTCTCACGTCGTCTATCACTCCCGAGCGCAAATATGCAATGTCATAGAGTCCGATTTCAATGCCAGAGCGCCTGGTCACTCCGGCCGAGCTATCGGCGCCATCGGAATCATTTTCATAAACCAGGCGAAGCGAAAGCCGGGATACATGATCACCGTTCAATGCGGCATAGAGAGAATGCCCGCTTCTTTTAACTTCTGCCATCCGATCATCCTGCATGGCGCCGGGAAAGATAAGATCATCGGAGAAAATAGTTGTGACACGCGCCACTGAAAGTGTCAGGTCCCAGGGAGTCCTTTCACCGCGCGCCAAAGACCCGCGCCCGGCTGAGAGGATACTGGAAAATGGCGCTTCAAGGATTACGCCGATCACGCCTGCGTTGGCGTGTGCCTCCTCCATACCCGCTTGCTGGCCAGCGCCAATGTTAGTCAGTGTTGATGTGACATCCTGGTATGTAAGTCCCACGCCCAAGCGAAGGAAATACTCTACTCCGATTCCGAATGAGAAGGACTCAACTTCGTCCACAGGTTCATCAAATCCAACGATATTTCCAAAAGTGTCTGTCCGCGGAAATCTGCCGAAGTCCAGGCTGACTTTTGAAAATGCTCCGGCGAAAGACAGCCTGAACGGACTGGCGGTATTGGCCGGGGAGAGTGTTGCCGGTAATCCGGCGCTGAATGAAAACGCTTTAAGATTAATATCATCTGCTAGCTTTGGCAGCCAGGCCGTATTGTTCGGCGCGGAGAAAGAGAAGAAGTGATTCAGATGAAACAATCCAAGCGCTCCTGGATTACTGATCGAAGATTCTTCGTCGACAAGGGTGATTGATGCGCCGCCGAGACCGTTGGCTCGTGCAGAGGGAGGTATTAGAAGAAAAAGAGCGGAGCTGGCCGATGCGCCGTTTACGACCGACGTCAGACCGGCGACAAGTGAGAAAATGAGAATCAATTTTCTGTGCATTTATCCTCCTGCAGTGAAGGCGTTCAAATACCAGACACAAATGCAAGGTAAGCAAGCAGGCCGGATTGGTCAAGGCGTACTATATCAGATACTGTACCGCACAGAACCTGAGATAACCTGTGGTCGAACCGGGAATGGTAGACTAGCGGCGACGATAAAGTGTCTGAGACAGGATTGCATGATGGCGTTTCTATCTGTTGCGGGCTAAAGCCGAACTGCATTTAAGATAGCGCCGGATTGTCGATCCGGCAAGGGGGGATTATGGGGTTGAGAGTGTGCGGGACTGTGAAGAGATTATTGCGAAGAACAGAACCGCTATCATACTGGCATGTCCCCAGAGCCAGCCGGCTTCGAAAATAGTTGTCAGTAACACGAGAAAGCTGATGACATACAACGCAACACGCAGGCCGCCGCCTGTGCCGAGCTTTTGCAGGCCAGCGCGGGCCAGACGCAACTGTTTGACAAATAGCGAAAGCATAATCACTGTCCCGACCATGCCTGTTTCAGCCAGATAATGCATGAAGAGACTGGTCGCTGAAAGTCCGCGCACCCAATACCACCCGGGGTCCATATGCATTTGCGAATAAATATTGTGTATAGAAGTGAAATTACCGGGACCGATACCAAACAGCGGATTGTCCCAGAAGGCAAGAAGCGCTCCTTTCCAGAGTATCAGTCGCAATTTGAATGTTCCGCCGGGATCTGTTGTAATGATTCGCTCGAAACGTTCCGCAATTCCGGCAAACAGGTCCGACAGGAAGACCAGTGAAAGCAAGACGCAGGCGCCTGTTACCAGAAAGATTCCGCGCACCCGGGAGCGGGCCAGGGCCAGTTGGATTGAGTTTTGAAATTGAGCTGTGCGCCGTGTCATAAAATACATCACCAGCGATGATCCCAGTAGTCCAAACATTAGCGCGGCGCGTGACTGCGTAGCTATCAATCCGGCGAATACAATCACGGCGCCCAGCGCATACCATCGGCCCTCACCTGCGCGGGCGCCGAGATAAAGCGCCAGACCGACTGGCAGCGCCAGAAGCAGTAAGTCATCCAAGATTGCCGGCGCAAAGGCAAACGATCTGAGTTGTCCGCCGGAAGCAATGAAAGCGCCGGCGGCAAAAACCGCATGTGCGGTTGCCGCCAGAAAATAAACGCGCAACGCTTCGCCAGTTCTGAAGTAGCGCAGCAGTCTGACAAGCGCCAGGAATGTGACAAATACTACTCCGACCCTGGTGATTGAGCGGATAGATTGCGAGGGCTCAAAGGCGAAAAGGGCTGTCAGGAACAGGGCCGCCAGAAGGGCAATGTAATTTGCGGAAAGCGCCGGAAAAGATTTCGCCTGTTCAGGTTTCAGCGCCAGATCAAGCGCTGCCGCTGCGATAAGAACTAGCGCGCTCAGCAAGACAACGCTCACGGCGGATTCTGGAATTACAACTATCCCAACAAAAAGACTAAAGATGAATTGATAGAGCGCCAGGCGCGGATGGCAGACCACGCCGATTATGATTGGGACAGCCAGGGTTGCATAGCCGAGCATATCCCTGTCGCGGACAAAGAATACCGCTGCGGCCGCCCCGGTCAGGGCCAGGGCAATTACGATTGACGACACCAAACGGCTGCCGCCGCTGGCGCTTAAATTGGGATGGCCGGGAGTATTGCCCAACAAAGAAGAATCGACCGCTTGAGACATGCAAGCAAACTAGCCGATGTGACTGATTATGTAAAGCGCAGAAGGCCGCTGGCGAGCAGGGGTGTTTGTACGGACCGTTGTTACGGCTCAAGCCAGAGCATGCCGAATTGGAGAAACCCGCTCGGGGCGCGAGAAACGCCGCTGATCGGTGTGCGCGCTCCTGCGCGTCCGGCGATATACCAGTCGCCGCTCACACGCTGCCGGACCGCCATCTCTGCGCCGAATCCGATACCGAAGTCGATATGTTTATCTGATAGACCGCCTGCGCCTTCAGACGCCGCGCCGGCAGACCCGAAGATGTCCTGAGTGGAGTTCACAAAATCAAACATACCTACCAATGATACCCCGATTGAAACATTCCATTCATCACTCTCTACGCTGCGCAGATTGACCCGGTATGTGATCGGCAGGTCCAGATAGCCGACGCTCAGCGAAGAGTCCTCGGATAGGCCCAAAGAGCGTTTCAGCGCGCCGGTCGCCTCCACTGAAGTGTAGCTGATCCCTGTGGCCAGGGTGACTTTACCCAAATGCTCGGCGTATTCAAAACCGAAGCTATGCAGGTTTCGATAGAGCGAGTCGGCCCCCAGTTTAACCGGAAAACCGAAGGTGCCCACACCGTCGATTTTGCCGGTCACGTTTGAGGCGCCGGCGAAGATTCCAAAACTTGTCCGCTTGCCACCCGAGCCGAAACGGTCCCCGGCCAGGGCCGGCTGGCCGATGACAGCAATCGTGGCTGTCAGTATCAGCAACGTGTGGTATTTTTGCATCATTTGCATCATTAGTATCATTTGTACGCTCCCCTTCGTCCGCGTATATCCATTCAGGTTATCGGCGCCTGAGAGCCAAAACTCAACCCAATTGCCGCCATTGTCTCCATTGCCTCCACTGTCTCCGGTCAATCTCAGCCACGCTCATTCAGTCTCTTGTTGACTGAACTAGCTCAGCAGTATTTCCTTGATTCGGCGGACAGGTTCCATTTTGACGGCAATACGGCAATAGACATGTTCATCAGTGTCCTTTGTGTGGAGTGCAAGACTTAAGTCTGAACGTCGGAAAAGGCCGTAATATCAGCAATGAGTGTTGAATTCTTCTTGCACGGACTTTTGGCCATCGGCCTCGTCATTGTCCTGGGGCTGTTTAGCGGTCGGATCTGCCAAAAAGTCCATATACCCAAAATCACCGGCTATTTGCTCATTGGTGTGCTGATCGGCCCGTCCGGGCTGCATTTGGTGACCGATGCAATCGCTGTTGATATCGCCGTGGTCAAGGACTTGGCCCTGGGCATGCTGTTGTTTGCGATTGGCGGCGTTTTCGAGATACACCGCATCAAGAATGTCGGTCCTAGCCTGGTCCGCCTGACGCTGATGGTCGCAGGCGTCTGTTTCACGCTCGTCACCTGCGGCATGTACCTGATTGTCGGGGACCTGTATTTCTCCGCTCTGATGGGAGCGATTTCGATCACGACCTCCCCGGGGGCCGCTTTGCTGGTGACCCGTGAGTTCAACTCAGCGGGTCCACTGACCGAAATGCTGATTTTCGTTGTTGGTATCTCAAACATCCTGAGCATTCTGACCTTTGAACTGATACAAACAATTGGCGGGTCCGGGATAGATACTTCGATTTTGACCTCCCTGACCTGGCTGATCGCAAAACTCGTCGGCGGGGTGATAATCGGCTACACCTGCGGCGCCCTGCTGTCCTGGTGGGAGGGCAGAGTCGAAGATCAGGCCGAACTTTTTCTGGCGTTTTTGGCCGGAATTCTGGTGATCACGGGTCTGGCCAAATCGCTCGGAGTCAATCCGCTTTTGTCTGCCATGGTGATGGGAATAGTGACCACGAATATGTCCATGATGCATCGGCTGATATATGTCGAAATGCGCCAGGCCGAGCAGCCTCTGTATATCGCTTTTTATCGTACTGAGCGGGGCCTCTTTGCGTATGGATCTCCTGCCTGCTTTGGGTCTTGCCGGGGCGGGATACATGATCCTGAGCGGCCTGGGGAAAGTCGGGAGTGTTCGATTGTTCTGGAAAAAGCTCAAGCTGAGTGAGACTATCGGGAAGTACCTCGGTCCATCCCTGATCGCCCAAGGCGGTGTGGCCATCGGCCTGGCTTCCGCGCTGGCCGAGAGCGACCCGGAGCTGGCTATGAAAATCCACTCTATCATTCTGACGACGGTTATTTTCTTTGAAGTCCTGGGTCCGTCAGCCATACGCTGGTCGCTTATCAAGTCCAAAGAGGCGCGTATTTAGGGGAAGGCGTTGTTATTCGCTGAGGTAGG
>JADFNA010000174.1 GCA_022563625.1 Candidatus Zixiibacteriota bacterium | reverse complement strand
TCGTTAACCCAAGTCAATCCAAGGTTATCCAAATAGATATCAGATTCTAAAACTTTATCATGATTAATCTCTCCAATGTTTAGATATTCTGCTAATTTCCTGATCCTTATTATTAAAAGATTGGAATGGAATAGAAGGGAAAAAGAACTCTCCGTATTCATTGCCTGTAACAACGCTTGAAAAGGCAAGATTGGTAAGCATTGGTGACTCTCTATCTGGCGGCTGGGCGCGCGTCGCTCTCGTCCGATGCGCAGACTAATTTCGACAGGCTCTCGGAAACGAATGTCAAAGTTAATATCATTGATGAAATCAGCGATTTGCCGGAAAGATTACTCTCGGATTTAATTATTGATGCCCTGCTCGGGACGGGGACAAAAGGCGCCCCGCGTGGCCTGGCGCTGGACTTGATTCGTTATATCAACAAACAGGATGATCCGATTTGCGCCGTTGATGATCCCTCGGGGCTGGATGCGGACACGGGAAATCTGCTGAACGAAGCGATACGGGCTGACCATACATACACACTCGGCCTGCCAAAACGCGGGCATTACTTGAATCCGGGCAAAGAGTACGCCGGTTTCACACGTGTGATTGATATCGGTATTCCCGCTGAAGTGATCGAGAGTTTTGATCTCAAAGAAAACCTGGTAACGCCAGAGATGGTCGCCCGGCTGCTTCCCGAGCGCCCGGCCGATGCGCACAAGGGGACATTCGGCAGATTATATCTTCTGGCCGGATCACGCGGGCTGACCGGCGCCGGGGCGCTGGCGGCTGAGGCCGCAATGCGTTCGGGTGTGGGGATGATTCGCCTGGGATGTCCCGCCACGCTGGAACCGATCTATGAAAATAAACTGACTGAAGCGATGACACGCGGCCTGCCGGATGTCGGCAAAAAAGGCGCGCTGGCTCTGCGCGCTTTTGGATCAGTAATGGATGACACAAAATGGGCGAAAGCGGCCGCAATCGGCCCCGGACTGGGAACTCATCGTGAAACCGCCGAACTGGTGCGCCGCCTGGTTTCCAAAATCCCGGCGCCTTTTGTCCTGGATGCTGACGGTCTGAACGCATTCGCCAAAGACCGCACGGCGCTGGAGGGAGAACACGCGCCCTGTGTTCTGACACCGCATGCTGGAGAATTTGAACGAATAACCGGCGCCGCAGTCCCAACTGACTTCGACGCCAAACTGGCGGCGATCCGCGCAGCCGCACAGCGTTTTAACTGCGTGCTCTTGCTAAAAGGTTCGCCCAGCCTTATCTGTGAGCCGGGTGGCCAGGTATATCTCAATCCGCTCGGCAATTCCGGCATGGCCACCGGCGGCTCTGGCGACGTGTTGACCGGGCTGGTTGGATCATTTATGGCGCAGGGGTTAACCGCACTCGATTCGGCCATTGCCGGCGCCTATCTTCATTCTCTGGCAGGTGATCTGGCCGCCGGAGAAATTGGCGAACGTTCGCTTATCGCCGGTGACCTGATTGACTATCTCCCGCGCGCTTTTGAAGCTCTGGAGGTCGGGGTGTGATGTTTCGCAATAATCACACACAGGTAAGATGTCGAAACCACAAAGGTTTCGACCTACAAGGCCTGGTAGATGCGAATTGAGTTTTAATCAATGTGACACA
Organism: Candidatus Zixiibacteriota bacterium; assembly: GCA_022563625.1. Classification (GTDB taxonomy): domain Bacteria; phylum Zixibacteria; class MSB-5A5; order GN15; family JACZUZ01; genus JADFNA01. The sequence continues at coordinate 3,416 of JADFNA010000174.1, read as the reverse complement.
CGCTTGTCATTCTGAGCGAAGCGAAGAATCTCAGCGGGACATGGAACAAAACTGACCATTGCATGACTAAGTCCAAGACAATTCAACCCCACCATAAAACCCGAGACAACTATGAAAATCTACAAAATCATTTTATTCAACTCAGCATTGACGCTGATGATCGGAACCGCCGGCGCACAGAACAACCCTGAGACTGCACGTCCCGAACTGACAATCAAACAAATCATGCAGGGCAAAGCCTTTGTCGGTGGCTGGCCGGGGCGGATATATTGGTCCGAAAACGGCAAGGATATTTATTTCACCTGGAACCCGGACAATGCCGACGCCGACTCACTGTATGTTGTTTCTAAATCCGGCGGCGAGCCGCGCCGGGTGACAAACGATGAGCGCCCCCATTTGCCATCCTGGGGCGGCGATTACAATGAAGCGCGCACGAAAAAAGTCTATACCATAGACGGTGATATTTACTTGCATGATATCAAACGCGGCCAGGTGAGACGGATTAGCGCCACTGTTGAAGACGAATCAAATCCACAGTTCACGCATGATGAAAAACATATTTCATTTACCCTGGACAAAAATCTCTATCTCTGGAACTTAAAAACCGGTGTCACAACCCAGATTACCGATTTTAAAAAGGGCAAAAAAGAGCCCGACGAAAAAGAGCCGGACAATGACAACGAAAAGTGGATTAAAAAAGAAGAATTGCGCTTAATGCAGATTATCCGGGAGCGTAAAGAAAAATCCGAGCGCGCAGAGAAAATTCGCGAAGACAGAACGCCCGAGCGCCCGCTGGAGATTTTTCATGGCAAGAAAAAAGTCCGCGATGTCAAGCTCAGTCCGGATGAACGGTTTGTCACGTTTCGCCTCTCCAAAGAACCGAAAGACACTCGCAGGCCGATTGTTCCCAGCTATGTCACTGAATCCGGCTACACGGAAGATTTGAAAACGCGGCCCAATGTCGGGGCTCCGGGAACGACATACGAATTCGGAATCTACGACAGAGATAATGACACAGTCTATTATGTGGAAGTTGACAGTTTGCCGGGAATGTTTGACACACCGGCCTATCTTGAGGAATACAAGACAGAAGACAGCGCCGGCGCCAATAGTGACAGCCTGAATGCCGATAGCGAAAATGACAGAACAGGCGCCGAAAAGAAAAAAGACAAACCAAAGTTGCGCAGTGTCATCTACTACGGCCCTTACTGGTCGGATGACGGCAGCCATGCTGTTTTGCAAATTGTGGCGCTGGACAGCAAAGACCTGTGGCTGGCGGAGCTTGATCCAGAAACCGGAAAACTAACACACCTTACGCGCAAGCATGACGACGCCTGGCTGGGAGGCCCGGGGATCGGCGGCTGGTTTGGCAGTCCCGGCAATGTCGGCTGGCTGGCTGACAACAAACATATCTGGTTCAAATCAGAAGAAACCGGGTTTGCGCATCTGTACACACTGCATGTCACCACCGGCGAAAAAACCGCGCTCACTGCCGGAGAGTTTAACGTCACCAACGTCTCACTGTCACATGACAAAAAGAGCTGGTATTTTACTTCCAACCAGGTACACCCCGGAGAACAGCATTTCTACCGCATGCCGCTGGCGGGAGGGCAGGCAGCGCAAATTACTTCTATGCTAGGGCGCAGTTCAGTTGTTGTTTCGCCGGATGAAAAGTCGCTCGCAATCAGATATTCTTTCAGTAACAAACCCTGGGAATTGTATGTCATGCCCAACAAGCCTGGCGCCAGGGCCAAACAGCTGACACACTCAACCACCGAGGAATTTGAAGCGTATCGGTGGCGGGTCCCGGAACATATCACGTTTTCCGCGAGAGACGGAGCCAATGTTCATGCGCGGTTGTATCGCCCGGAGAACCCGCAGCCAAACGGGCCGGCTGTAGTTTTTGTGCATGGCGCAGGACATTTACAAAACGCTCACAAGTGGTGGAGCAGCTATTACCGCGAATACATGTTTCATAATTTCCTGGTGGATAACGGTTACACAGTTTTCGACATTGATTACCGCGCCAGCGCCGGTTACGGGCGCGACTGGCGCACCGCGATTTATCGCCACATGGGCGGCAAGGATTTGAGCGACCAGGTTGACGGCGCTAGGTTCCTGGTGGACAATTACTCGGTCGACTCTGCGCGTATCGGTATCTATGGCGGGTCATACGGCGGATTTATTACATTCATGGCAATGTTTACCGAGCCGGGAATTTTCGCCGCCGGGGCCGCGCTCCGTCCGGTCTCTGACTGGGCGCATTATAATCACGGGTATACATCCGGCATTTTGAACATCCCGCAACTTGACAGCATAGCGTTTGTGCGCAGTTCTCCAATTTATCATGCCGAAGGGCTGGAGGGCGCGCTGCTTATTTGCCACGGCATGATTGACCGCAATGTATTGTTTCAAGATGTGGTGCGCCTGACACAGCGCTTGATTGAACTGGGCAAGGATAACTGGGAAGTGGCGATGTACCCGCTTGAGGGCCACGGGTTCCGCGAGCCGTCAAGCTGGACCGACGAATACAGCAGGATATTTAAACTGTTCGAGGAAAATCTGAAATAAGCGCTTTATAAGCGCTTGCGATGTCACTTAATCTCAAGTGACAGTTCATTCACAGTTCCGAATGTGGTCGGAGGCTGGTCCATTTGCGCTGTGTCACCGACTATTACTATGACAAAATCCTCAGGGCGGTAGTATTTCATGGCCGCGCGCTGGCAATCGTCAAAAGTTACCGCCTTGAGCGCCTGGATGTCGATGGTTGTTTGATCGGCCGGAAAACCATAGAACAAATTCTCGGCTATACTTTCGGCGATCTGATGCGGCGTTTCGAATTCAAAGACCGAACTGTTCAGAATTGATTCTTTGGCGCGTATAAACTCTTCTTGAGTGATCCCGTGTTGTTTTACATCCGTGATAATATCAATCACCATGCGCAGCGCCTGTCCGGTGGCGTCGGCGCGTGTCTGGCAGTAGGCGAAAAAAGTCCCAAGTTTTGGGCGATTGACAAAATAACTTCCAACCGAATAAGCCAGTCCGGCTTCTGAACGCACCTTTGATAGCAGCCGCCCGCTGAAACCCACACCCACCGCATAGTTTGCCACGCGCACGGCATAGCGGTCCGGGCTTTCAAACAAATCTGTCAGATGGCCCAGGCGAATGGAAGTTTGCGAGATGTTCTTGTAGGCATAATACACGCCCGGCTTTCCGCGCACATTTTCCGGCGGTAACGGCGCTACAGGCGAATCCGGCGCCGCAACTCCTGCGACGATTCGGTTGAGCACATCCCGTAGTCCGGAGTCAACACCGTCCACACGCAATCACGCGAACAGATCGAAAATCGGCTCCCCCAGAGCTAATTCACTCGGCCGGCTCAACTGGTCGTGAATGCGCTGCTTCGGTGAGAGTCC
>JADFNA010000173.1 GCA_022563625.1 Candidatus Zixiibacteriota bacterium | reverse complement strand
CGCCCGGGAACATAATCTCCAGAACCTCGAAGTTGTAATCCCGCGCAACAAATTAACAGTCATTACCGGGCTGTCCGGTTCGGGCAAGTCTTCGCTGGCCTTCGACACAATCTATGCCGAAGGGCAGCGCCGCTATGTCGAATCACTTTCATCCTATGCGCGCCAGTTTCTGGGGCTGATGGAGAAACCGGATGTGGATTTTATCGAGGGTCTTTCTCCGGCGATTTCGATTGAACAGAAGGGCGCCTCAAAAAATCCCCGTTCGACAGTCGGCACGGCCACGGAGATTTATGATTATTTCCGCCTGCTGTATGCGCGGATTGGAACACCGCATTGTGTCAAATGCGGGCGCCTGATCAGCCGCCAGACAGTGGAGCAAATCGTAGATGCAGTTTTGGCTTTCCCCGAAGGTGTGCGCATGATACTTCTGGCGCCGCTGGTGGTCGGCAAGAAAGGCGAACACAGGGACATAATCGCCGACGCGCTTTCTGAAGGCTATGTGCGTCTGCGCATTGACGGTGAGATTGTCGAGAGCGCCGATGAAATCACGCTCAACAAAAAACAGAAACACACAATCGAAGCAGTTGTCGACCGGCTGATTAACAAAAGCAAAATCAAACGCCGCCTGGCTGATTCGGTGCAGACGGCGCTGGGGACCGGCGGCGGCACATGTCTGATCAATATCGACGGCGCCGATCATTTGTTTTCTGAAAGTTTCGCCTGTTTACATTGCGGTATCAGCTATGAGGAGCCCGCGCCGCGTTTGTTCTCATTCAACTCACCGTTCGGCGCCTGTCCGGCCTGTTCGGGGCTGGGGACTGACATGAAGTTTCACCCGGATTTGGTGATTCGCGACCCGTCACTGCCGATTAACCTGGGCGCCATCGCCCCTTGGGGCGAAGACATGGCCAATTGGTACCGCTTCATGATGCGCGGACTGGCCGATCATTATGGTTTCAAACTCACCACGCCGTTTAAAAAACTCCCGAAAAAAATCCAAAAGATCGTGCTCTATGGCTCCGGCGAAGAAGAGATGCGTTTCCGCTATGTGCACGGCTCGGGCAAAGGGTCTGGTAGTTACACTTCGACCTTTGAAGGTGTCATTCACAATCTGGAACGGCGCCACAAACAAACCGAAAGCGCAGGTGTGCGGAACTGGCTTGAGCAGTTCATGACAATTTCCGCCTGTAAAGAATGTGACGGCTCGCGGCTCAAACCCGAAGCGCTGGCGGTATTGGTGGATAAAAAGGCGATTCATCAGGTGACATCCATGTCTATCAAAGATGCCGCCGTGTTTTTTGCATCAATGAAACTGTCGAAGCGCAAATTAACCATCGCCAAACAGATACTCAAGGAGATCAAAGACCGGCTTTCATTTTTGAATAATGTCGGCCTGGGGTATCTGACAATTGATCGCGCAACGGCGACACTATCCGGCGGTGAAGCGCAGCGAATCAGACTGGCCACGCAAATCGGTTCGCGGCTGGTGGGGGTGCTGTATATTCTTGATGAACCATCAATCGGACTGCATCAGCGTGACAACCGCCGGCTGCTCGACATGCTGACACAACTGCGTGACCTGGGTAACACCGTGATTGTCGTGGAACATGACGCAGACACCATCCGCGCCGCCGATCATGTGCTCGATCTCGGACCAGGCGCCGGAGTGCACGGCGGCTATATTGTCGCCGAAGGGACGCCGCATCAGATTGAACGCTCGAAAAAATCACTGACCGGGCAATATCTGTCCGGCGCGCGCGAGATTCCCGTGCCGCACACGCGCCGCGCAGGCAACGGCGAAAGGTTGAAACTACACGGAGCCAGGGGAAATAATTTGAAAGACATCAGTGTCGACATTCCGCTGGGCTGTTTTGTGGCGGTGACCGGTGTCTCAGGCTCAGGCAAATCCACCCTGATAAACGAAACTCTCTACCGTATTTTGGCCAAAGAGTTTTATTCATCAAGAAAAGCGCCGCTGGCTTATAAATCGATTTCCGGATTGGAACATATTGACAAAGTTATTGACATTGACCAATCCCCAATCGGCCGCACGCCGCGCTCAAACCCGGCCACATACACCGGCGTTTTTACCTATATTCGCGACTTGTTTTCCACCCTGACAGAAGCCAAAGCGCGCGGGTATGCGCCGGGGCGCTTTTCTTTCAATGTCAGAGGCGGGCGCTGTGAGGCCTGCGAGGGTGATGGGATAATCAAAATTGAAATGCATTTTTTGCCGGATGTGTATGTGCCGTGCGAGGTCTGCAAGGGCAAACGATTCAACCGTGAGACGCTGGAGATTACTTTCAAGGGAAAATCAATCGCCGATGCGCTGGATATGACAGTCGAGGAGGCGCTGGAGTTCTTCGCCAGGATCCCGCGCATTAAGAAAAAACTGCAAACGCTCAAAGCCGTCGGGCTGGGATATATTCATCTGGGACAGCAGGCCACAACACTTTCCGGCGGCGAGGCCCAGCGTGTCAAACTTTCCACCGAACTTTCCAAAACCGCCACCGGACGTACGATGTATATTCTGGACGAACCAACCACCGGCCTGCACTTTGAGGATATTCGCATGCTGCTGACTGTGCTGCATGAACTGGTTGAACGCGGCAACACGGTGATAGTGATTGAACACAACATGGATGTCATCAAAACCGCCGACTGTGTAATCGACCTCGGCCCCGAAGGCGGCGACGAAGGCGGGAGAGTGTTAGCAGTCGGCTCACCCGAACAAGTGGCCAAAGTCAAAAGCAGCTACACCGGACAGTATCTCAAACACATGTTAAAACCAGCAAACGACGCCAAAAATAGAGTGAAACCGGATACGCATGCGGTGAAGAAAAAGAATGCGCGCAAAGTTGCGGTTGGGGTGTGATTTACGTTTAATGGGTTGAAGAATATGCCAAAAGCTCAAGAAAAAGAGAACATGCGCGAAGCCCTACGCCGCATCGCCAAGGCCAAAAAATCTAATTCTGAATCTCTCGATTTGTCGAGATTGAATTTGACATCAATCCCACATGAATGTTGGGAACTGTCAAACCTGATTCATCTTTACATTTATGATAATTACTTGACTGAGATCCCGCCGGAGATTGGAAAACTGACAAACCTGACTCTGCTTTCCATTGGTGGTAATCAATTGACTCAGCTCCCGCCTGAGATTGGAAAACTGTCAAACCTGACTGGGCTTTACAATAGAGATAATCAATTGACGGAGTTCCCCTCGGAGATTGGAAAACTGTCAAACCTGACTACGCTTTACGCTTTTGGTAATCAATTGACTGAGCTCCCGCCGGAGATTGGAAAACTGTCAAACCTGACTAGGCTTGACATTAGTGGTAATCAATTGGCTGAACTCCCACGGGAGATTGTGAAACTATCAAATTTGACTAAACTTCATCTTCATGGTAACCCCTTGAAATTGCCTCCAATGGCTGTGTGCAACGAGGGAATTAACGCGATACGAGCTTACTTTGCTAACAGGACGACTACAGGTGAAAGTAAGCGGTACGAAGCAAAGCTTATGCTGGTTGGTGAGGGGAGCGTGGGCAAAACCTGCCTGTCTAAAGCTATGCGTGGATTGAAGCCGGATGCTCGGGAAAACAGAACACTTGGTATCTTGATTGACGAGTGGACCATCGTCCACCCTGATGAACCAGATACCGAAATGGTTTTGAATATCTGGGATTATGAAGGTCAGGAAATTTCACGAACAACCCATCAGTTTTTCTATTCTTCGGACTCTCTTTACCTGGTGGTGTTCAACGGCAGAGAGGGGCACGACAAGGGAAATTTGAATTTTTGGTTCGAGATAATCTCAGCGCGGGCTCCGGGCGCCAGAGTTATTTTGGTGGCCACCGAATGCGAGAAAACAACACCCGATTTTGATTTTTCTTACTTAAGTGAACAGTTCAAGAAGGAACTGAGCATATATCCACAGGTCATTCATGTAGACTCCTTTTCGAAAAAAAATCTAGCTCAACTAAAAGAGGTCATCATTGAGCAAGCTCTCGCGCTTGATGTGATGGGAATGAATTGGACTGTCGGCTGGACTCAAGTTGAGGAACAAGTAATTAAACTCCGCGACAAAGGACATGTCAAGATATCTCGCCAAGAACTATATTCAATAATGGAGTCTATTGGGGTTCGAGATTCAGACAAAGACAGCGTAACGGGAATGCTGGACAAATTTGGAATTATTACCCATTTCCCAGATCACGAGGACTTAAGAAACGAGATCATCTTGAACCCTGAATGGCTTACCACCGCCATAAGCCGGTTTATTGAGGACGGTGATGTTGTAGAAAACAATGGGGTCTTCTCCAAGAGTGATATTGACAGGGTCTGGTCAAATTTTAGCGAAAATGACAGATTGTTTTTCTACCGGTGTATGGAAGGGTTTGAACTATGTTACAGACACCCACTCTCAGATGACCGTTTTCTACCGCTGAGATTCGCTAATCAGCCCATAGACGAAATAAGGACTCCGATAGAAGACAGCTCGACACGACGCGCACGGTATGCGTTCAAGTTTCTCCCGTCTGCGCTGTTCCCACGTTTCATTGTCAACACACATCATTACAGTACCGGGATATTCTGGCGAAATGGTGTGTTGCTGGAGGAAAGAGATGAAAAAACCGGTGAAATTACAAAGCGTGAGAAGGTGGAGGTTGGCATGGAATCCAAAATGCGGGCGCTGGGAGCGATTGAGCTTATGCAGCGTGGATTAGTGGACAGGATTATTGTGACCGGAGGCATTGCCAAGGAATTTCCGGATGAAAAATCTATTGCCGAAGCAATTGAAGAATACTTGGTGAAAAAAGGCGTCCCGCCACAGAAAATTCTCAAGGAAACAAAGTCAAAAAACACCGCAGAGAACATAGAAAATATATTGGCGATTTTAGAAAAAGAGGGGATCAGCAAAGTCTTGCTTGAAACCAACGAGTTTCATCTTCCCCGTGCAAAGCAACTTTTCGGGAACATCATGGAGCGGCATGGCTTGAGCGTTGAGGAGGCAGAGATTTCCGCGGGCAGGTGTTCGC
>JADFNA010000172.1 GCA_022563625.1 Candidatus Zixiibacteriota bacterium | reverse complement strand
GGCGCATCATTCGGGACCACTCTTGGCAACACCAATCTATCTGTTTCATATTTCTCCTCAGGTGAACAAAACGTGTACTTTGCTAATCTGTACGGGGCGCGGTATGTCGGAACATTTGGAATTATGGGGGGTCTCTCGGCCAGGTTCTCCGAAGAGCTGGAAACCGGCGGGCATGGAAATAATGCCGCTCTCAAGGGGGTCTTTGCCGGGCTGGGATATCGCGGACATTCACTGCTGTTTGAGGGTGATTTGATCGGCGAATCAAATGACAGCTATGCCATATATATTGGAGGGACGATCAGGGTTATCCCCGGACTGTTTGGCAAAATTGATTACAATTTCTATGACCCGGACCGCCGAATACAAAGCGGCGCCGAATCATTCACCCGGGCCTCGATTGAATTTTGGCCGATGCCGTTTGTTGAGATCAATCCCGGAATTACTTTCTATACCGATGGAACTCTTAATGGCCGGGAAGAGTTTGAACTTAGGGTGCATCTGGCCTACTGAGCGCGGGAGTTTGAAGAGGACCGTTCGTGATTTGTAAATCTGCATTGCTTGCGAAAATACTTTCTACCCGATCAAACCTGTTTGCGCCGCTGGCGCTGATTGCCGCGCCTATCTTTCTTATTCCGGCCTGCTCCGACCGCGGTGACCCAGTCGGACCTGGAAGTGGCGCCAATCAACCGCCAACACTCAACGCCATCGGCAAACAGTATGTGGCAATCAATAATCCGCTAAATGTAACAATCAGAGCCGCAGACGCCGAATCAACACCGACGTTCACAATTATGAGCAAGCCCGACTCGGCGACATTTACTGATAACCTGGACGGTACCGCGACTTTTTCCTGGAAACCCGCTCCTTCCGATGCGGGAATAGTGAATGTGACATTTGCGGTTACTGATGATTCGTCAGTGACAGTGACTGAAGTTGTCACAATTGAAGTTATCACGCACACTTATGACAATTATCTAGGGCCGATAATTCGATCAGCTTGCGGGACCCCCAGTTGTCACGGAGCGCCGACCTTTTTCAGCGGCTTTGATGCGCGAACATATACCAGTCTTTTAAAGGGAGGGAACTTTAGTTTTGGTCGGGGAATCGTGAAAGGTGACACCGCACGAAGTGTCGTCTATCAACGACTGCTGGGAGTAGGCGGCACTCCAATGCCTTTCGTGGGAATAAGATTTACAACTATTCCCGGCCGGATGGATTCAATCGCCATCTGGATACTTGCCCGGGCTCCGGAGAATTGATCGCCGGTGACAAACTTATGATAATCGTCTTCTGAAAAATTATTTGCCCGCCCTCTGGATCAACACCGGCGCCCGGCAAAGTCCCTAAACAATATCCCCCGCCCGGTTTCCTTTCCTTGCCAAGCCGAATATAATTCGCTATCTATCGCCCCGGCGTAAGTCCGGATGGCATGGGTTACTTTTCTCCCGGCTGACCGTATTCCGCCTGTCCCTTTTTTAAACCAGAGAATAACTTTTTAACTTGAGAAAATAGAGCATAACTTCCGTTCGCTGAGCTTAAGGAGCCACTAAACATGGAAACGTCATTCGTTGACCAGCTAAGCGCTATTATTTCGAGCATTTCCTCTGTGGTCTGGGGCGTCCCCATGGTGGCCTTGATCATGTCTGCCGGACTTGTACTTAGTATTCGTAATAAGTTCGTCCAGTTTCGAGGATTGAGACATTCCGGCGCTCTGATTTCCGGCAAGTATGATAAAGAAGATGACGCCGGTGAGCTGACCCACTTTCAGGCGTTAACGGCGGCCCTGGCAGCCACTGTCGGCATTGGCAATATCGCCGGAGTGGCGACAGCAATATATTTTGGCGGTCCCGGCGCGATTTTCTGGATGTGGGTCAGCGCCGTTCTGGGAATGGCGATCAAGTTTAGCTCCTGCACTCTGGCCGTGAAATATCGCGTGATCGACAAAAACGGGTCGGTCAGGGGCGGGCCGATGTATTTCATCGAAAAAGGCCTTGGTAAAAAATGGAAACCGCTCGCGATATTCTTTGCCGTCTGTACCGCCCTGGCAGCGCTGGGCGCCGGTAACGGTGTGCAGTCGAACACCATCGCCGCATCAATTGTAGATATTCTGGACAAAACAGGAACTGATTCTGAGGGAACACTCAGGTTAATTGTTGGCATTGTCGTCACTGCTCTCGCCGGACTGGTGATTATCGGCGGAATTAAACGAATCGGCAAAGTCGCCGAAAAACTCGTGCCGTTCATGTCAATTGTGTATGTCGGCTCGGCGCTGGCGGTTTTGTTCATGAGCGCCGAACATATCTTGCCGAGTTTCGGGCTGATATTTGAATACGCGTTCAATCCCGCAGCCGCCACCGGCGGCGCGGCCGGGTTCACCGTTTGGATGGCGCTCACCTGGGGGATGAAACGCGGTGTGTTTTCCAATGAAGCGGGCCTGGGGTCATCGCCGATGGCGCATGCTGCCGTGAAAGTTGATGAACCGGTCAAAGAAGGCCTGGTGGCAATGCTTGAGCCGTTCATCGACACACTCATTATTTGCACCATGACAGCCCTGGTGATTATCAGTTCCGGTCTCTGGTCTCCGGAGGTTAATACATCGATGCTTAACGCCAGCCCGCTGACATCGGCCGCATTTGAACATGTCTTGCCCGGCTTTGGCCGGATTATGGTGACTCTCGGAGTGTTGCTGTTTGGATTTTCGACAATACTGACCTGGTCATATTACGGCGAAAAAGGCATTGAGTATATTGGCGGCGAGAAAGCAAAGCTTCCCTATAAATTCGTATTCCTGGCAGTGACATTACTCGGCGCCACCGTGAATTTGCAGTTGATCTGGGACTTTGCTGATGTAGCCAATGCGCTGATGGCCCTGCCAAATATCATTGGCCTGATGGCGCTCTCCGGCGTAGTGGCGGTAATGGGCAGGAAATATTTCCGGGAATTGGGTGAAGGAAAACACCGGCCAGTGCGCTAGACCCGTGTCGCCAGCGGTGGCGAAAATAGTTTCTTTCGGCCCTTCCGGCCCCTTCGGCCCCTTCGGCGCTTTCGAGTCAAACTGATGACCGATACCAGCCGTGTATGGCGGTTCGCCGCGCTTATGTTTCTGATTGTTGTCGGGGTGCGCGTGTATGTGGCGCTGGCAGGTCCTGCGGCAATCGACACGCTGGCGGTTGACGATGCGCTGATAACTTATCGCTATGCCGAAAACATCGCTGCCGGCTTCGGGTTTGTCTACAATTCCGGCGAGCATGTGTTGGGAACCACCACCCCGCTGTACACCATCCTGCTTGCGCTGTTTGCGATTGTGGGCTTATCCATTCCTCTTGTGTCACTCATTATGGGATTGCTGGCGTCCGGCCTGACGGGCCTGACACTATACTTCTTCTCTCTGCGACTGAAACTGGGTGCGTTTTCTATAGCGCCTCCATTGTTGTATGCCGTCTGGCCAAATGCCATTTTGTCAGATATTTCCGGTCTGGAAGTTCCGCTGTTCACTCTGGGGGCGATACTGTTTTTCTATCTTGTGATGATCGGTCGTTATCGTCTGTCGGCGCTCAGCGCCGGACTTCTGGCTCTTGTCCGCCCCGAGGGACTTTTGTTGATAGCGCTTCTGTTCATTTTCAAATACATGATCAAGCGGCGAAAACTGCGTGATGTGATTGTCGAGGCGGCGATAATCTTCGCCATTGTAACTCCCTGGCTGATCTTCGCCTGGATCTTCTTCGGCTCGCCAATTCCCAATTCCATCGGAGCAAAGCTGGCGCTGTATTCCGGATTCAGCGGCGGGAGTTTTCTTGAGAGGCTCTACCGGCTGCTCTCGTTGCATTCGGTTTTTGGCTGGATAGCGCTGATTGGCTGGATGTGGGGTCTGGCGTATTTGCTGATGCGGCGCTTTTGGGGCTGGCTGGAATCGCTGTACATGGCTATCACGATCACTGCGCTGGCTGTCTCCGATGTGAATCTGTTTTTCTGGTACAAAGCCCCGCTGGGTCCGTTGTTTGCGCTGTTTATAGGCGCCGGAATCGCAGGAGCGCTGCGCCTGGCTCTGAATTTGTCCGGGTATCCGCGAATTGTCTGGTTGAGCGCCGCGCTAATAATTTTGACGGCGCTGCCATTTCTGGGCGCCCGAGTTGAACGAACTCGACTTTTCACCAAAGCGCAATCAGAGATATATCTCAACCAGCATAAGCGGGCTGGAGAGTACTTGAATGAACACGCGCGCGGGGGTGATATTGTAGTCGCCGAGGATATCGGCTATCTGGGCTACACTTACCGCGGCCGGATAATAGACCGCGACGGTCTGGTCTCGCCGGAGGCGATTGCGATGGGGAGAGCGGTATACAGATCAATCGTGCCGGTGTCGACAACGACGCGCTCTTCGCCCGTTCTCAAATCGAGGCTGATGATCTTGGTGTCGTTGCCCTCGTCGCGCACGAAGGCATCCATCCAATCGAGTTCTCGTTGAAACTCGGGTTCGGTCTCGAAATCCCATGCCATCGCTAACTCTCCTCTGTTACGAAACTGTCCCTCTCACCGGAAACGTGCCGGCCGTTTTTCCAAAAAGGCCTTCCTTCCCTCGTCACCGTCCGTGGTGAGTTGGGTGAGCAATGAGTTAACCAGGGTCTGAACGCGCCAGGCTTCGGTCACCGGGATATCCCGGAACCTGATCGCGAACTCCTTCATCATGCGGACCGCCAGGGGAGGCATTTCCGCGATCCGGGTCGCGATCTCTTCCGAACGGCTCATCAACTGGTCATGGGGCACGACCTCGTTGATCAGCCCGGCCGCCTCGGGAGAATCCACGTAGAAGGTTTTGTCGAACAAGATCCCCTCCCGCGCCGCGCGCTCCCCCACGAATCGCGGCAGGCGCAGGTTGGCTGCGCCGGGAATGATGCCCTCCTTGCGAGCCGGCAAGTTGCAATAGGCGCCCGCCTCGGCCACGACGTAATCGACCACCAGCAGGAGCTGGCAACCCCCACCGATGGCGAAGGCATCCACCGCGGCCAGCCACGGTTTCTCCAGGGTTTCCTCCGGCTCGCCGATGCTCCAATTATCACCCGTCAAGCCGCGAAACA
>JADFNA010000171.1 GCA_022563625.1 Candidatus Zixiibacteriota bacterium | reverse complement strand
CGGCGCCGGATAGAATACGCGGATAGATGTTCGCGCGGTCCGGAATGACCTCTATACTATCGACAAAAAATGCGCGCGGGAAGTAATTCGGATTTTCGATTATGACTGCGCCGCCAAAATCTCTGGCGATCGTCAGCGGCTTGTCCCCAAAATGATCGGGCGGAAACTGGACGCTTTTCCTGACCGCCAGAAAACGGGCGCCGACCAGATTCAAAAAAGGCCCGTTGGTAATATTGGTCAGCCCCGCGCCGCCTAGTATCCGATTCGGGACCTGCGCCGGCCCTCCCAAAAGATCATCATACCAGCGCAGTTGATTACCGTGATAGCCGGAGACTATTTCAATGCCATGAAACGGCAATAGATCACCGCTAAAGAGGCCCCATTGCATTGTGCGAAACGTCCCCTGTTGTGACTTGATGAATTGTGTTACGCCGTTCACGCCAAACGTCTGCTGAAATCGCGCTTGTGGAACAGTTTCAACAAAGCGCCCGTCAAAACGCAGGCCATCGGCCAACGCCAGAAGCGGAAGCGCCAAAAGCGCCCAGCGCGGGATGCGTTTGCGGACGACCATCCAGATAGTTCCAGCCGCCGCGCCCACCAGAACGAACGAAATCCAAAAACCCGCCTTGGCCGCCGGTAGATTGGCAACCGCCATCTGCCATTTCGTCCCTCCGCCCTGAATAATACGTCTCTTTATGTCAGAATAAAAAACAGACGTGTAGGCGCTGAGCATGCCTTCACCGGAAACCGACCAGAGAAGCGCCAGCGCCGCAAGTGTCAGGCTGGAGTACAGCAGATATTTTTTCAGCCGGGCTTTTGTGGAAGATGCGGCGCTGTCATATTCAGTCAACAGCCACTGGATGCCCATCGCCGCCAGCAATGACACACAGAAGCTGAAGATAAACATGATCATTGACGCGGCGCGCAATGATTGCACATTGGGTATGAGGTGATAATATATCTTGAACAGCGGTGTCGTGTCTGCCAGCGCATAGGAAAGCGCAAACAGCGCCAGCCCGCCGAAGAATATCCCCTTTCTGCGATAGAAAAATGCGCCGATGACCGCCAAGAAAAGCGCCACCACACCGGCATACTCTGAATTATCTTTGAAAGCATTTTTGCCCCAGTAATACACGTTCGGATATTTTTGCTGGTTGACTTTGACGCCGCCAAATTCGGGCGCGATCAAACCGACAACATCTTCTTCATGCAGCGACCAGGAGGTGGCCCAGCCATAGCCGCTTTTCGTGTCCGCCCTGGGCGAAAACTCTTTGGTATAGCTAAACCCGGGGTAAAACTGTATGGCGGAGACACCCAGTCCTAGGGCCACAGCCAGCGCCGCCCCGCCTGCCAGAGCTGCGGTCCCGCCAAATGGAGCTCTGGCGCGAATTCGGTTGTAGAGCAAATAGGCCGTATACAATCCGAGCGCCCAGAGAGTGAAATATGACATTTGCGGGTGTGGTGTGAGGATAATCAACCCGATCACTGAGCCAAGAAGCGCAAAGTTCAGCAAATGGTCTTTCTGAAAAGCGCGGTCGAGAAAGAGAATCGAAAGCGGGAAGAGTGTTGTGACAAAAATCTTGCCGTCATGACCCGGCGCCACGAGACTGATCAGGTATCCCGAAAACATATACGCCAGTCCGGCGAACGATGAGGCAAGGCGAGACAGTGAAAACTGGCGTGCGGTGTGGTACATAAATATGCCGGCTAAAAGAAAATGCAACACAAAGTTCCAGCCCAGCATACGGTAAATATTTCCGAAAAATTTGAGTGTGGAAAACGGATAGAAGATGTCGCCGTGAAACGCATCGACATACGGCATGCCCCCAAAAATATAGGGGTTCCATCCCGGAGGAGAGCCGCTTTCGGAAACATGCTCGACCAGCATCTGCCGGAAAAACACGCCGGCGTTCAGCATATCCGAACCAGCCAGCATCAAATTGGAGAAAATGAAATCCCGGAATAGCGCCAGCAGTCCCAAAACCATCAGCGCAATCAACAGGTATGGAAACGCCGCTGATTTCTCCACGTACTTTTGCAGGGGATCGTAACTCTCTCTTGTGTGCGGTTTGGCCATTGTCAATTCGCTCTCTGAACTCGTGCGGGTGAATATTCCCGATAATCCCGGGCTGGATTGAAGTTCTGCCCCTGGACCGGCGCCGGGAGTCTCCATCCGGGGCGAACATATCGAACATCCGGCCGTCTGGCAACCTCAATCGACGGGTTGATTTTCAACTTGTCAGAATTCGAATCAGGAGCTATCTTCTAAACTGACAGGGCGCCTGTGCGTCCTCTCTCAGGAGCTGGCAAATTCCTCACGTAACCGGGCTGAATTATCTTTCCTCACAATGATTGCCCGTTTCGCACAAGTTTTCTGAAAAAGTTCTTTGGGGCCGAATTCGCTTTTCGTGTGTAAAATCGGTTTTCTTTCTCTGGAGGTACCATGAACAGAACACCAATTCTCACCGGCCGTTTTGCGATTTCATTGGGAATCGCAGTTTGTTGTTTCACCGTTTTGCCAAAAATTTTGCGGACAGCCTCAATCCCAACTCCGGCGAATATCCGCATTACGAATATTCCCCAGCTCAACAACGAAGAACAGGTGTTCTTTTCCCCGCTGGACAGTAATATCATTATCGCCAACTGGCGGGACTTCCGCCTCGGGTTCCGTCAAGTGGGAATCGGCCGCTCGACTGACGGTGGAATGACCTGGACAGATTCACTGATTGAGCCGCTCATGCAATATACTAACATCATCAACGGCGTAGGGTTCGGGGCCTGGCAATCGGATCCAACCATGACAGTGGATGCCGAGGGGAACTTCTATATGTCAATTTTGGATTTTTCACCAAGCGCCCCGCCGGAAAACGACACTTCATTTATCGTGTTCTACAAGTCCGCAGACAAAGGAATCAGTTGGACCGGCCCGTTCCCGACACTTCCGGTTCCCGGTCCACAATTTGAGGACAAACAGTTCATCACTGTTGACCGGACAGGCGGGCCGCATCATGGCAATGTGTATGTGTCCTGGACGCGTTTTCCGAATCCCGACCGCATCGTTTTTCAGCGCTCAATTGACGGCGGACAGACATTCGGCGATACAATAATAGTCGGGCCAATTCTTACTTCATCACCCTGCGGCGCATCTTTGATTGACGCGGGCCAGTTCTCCATCCCGATTGTCAGTAGCAATGGCTCTGTTCATGTGATCTGGATCGGCCGGGAATTGGATTCGACTTTTTGCCAGATTAACAGTTCAGTTTTTCATCATGTGACTTCATTTGACGGCGGCCAAACATTTTCACCCCGCACAGACATTTTGCGTGTTTCCGGTTTTACCCAGGCGCCCGGTGAGCTCAATACTTATTCGCAACCCGCCGGCGATGCGGATATCACAGGCGGGCCGTTCGACGGAAATGTGTACATTTCTTTTA
The DNA here is from genome assembly GCA_022563625.1 of Candidatus Zixiibacteriota bacterium. Classification (GTDB taxonomy): domain Bacteria; phylum Zixibacteria; class MSB-5A5; order GN15; family JACZUZ01; genus JADFNA01. Next base: position 1,647 of record JADFNA010000171.1, on the reverse strand, counting down.
CCAACCGTGGACCAGAGGACATGTCGCTATTCCGCACCGATGTCGATTTCATTCGTTCGACTGACAACGGTATCACATGGGGCGGCCGAATTCAAATCAACGACGACCCGGATAATCAGCTGGCCGACAGTTTTCATCCGTGGCTGACGGTCAATCAGGAAGGCGTGGTTATCGTAGTATTTGAAGATCACCGTGAAAATCCTCCACTCTACAGAAATTTTGATCTGTTTGCGGCGTATTCGTTTGACGGCGGAGAAACATTCAGCGCCAACCATCGAATCAGTGACGTTTCCTCAACCCCGGAATCGCTTCTGGGCACAAGTTTATCGAAACCACGGGTTTGGCCGCGTGATGAGAACGGCGATGTTATCATGGTCCCGGTCAACAGCCGGGCCGGACTTTTGGGCGAATACATTGGCGTTACGGCATTCTTTGACAAAATTAATGCGGTATGGACGGACAGCCGGGACGGAAACTCTGAGGTGTATACGGCAAACTGGTACCTGCCGCTGCTCGAACCGCGACTCCGCTCGCCCGCAGAAGGTGAACAGGTGACCGCCTCACCGCAGTTGAGTTGGGCCACATCCTGGAAACACGACCAGGACCGTTACCGGGTTGAGGTTTCCAGTGATATGAGTTTTTCTAATCCGCTTCTACTTCAAGATTCACTCACTACTGACACGAATTTCGCAGTTGTTACGCTGAGCGGAGACGGAACTGCTTTCTGGCGTGTCAAGACTTTTGATATTGTTACAGGCGACAGTTCAGACTATTCGGCGGTCAGGGGCTTCATTGTAGACAATGTGGAGCCAACAATCGCAACATTGCTGGCGCCGGATGACCAAAAAACATTCAACATTGCCAAGCCATCTTTTGACTGGTCCGATGTGTTCGACATAAACTTCGCGTCCTATGAACTTAATCTATCTCAAGATTCGCTCTTTGTATCACCCGGTTCTGTCACGTTTGACAACATCTCGTTTTCTGAGTTCAGCTTGCCGCAGCCGCTAACTATTGAGGGCGTGTATTTCTGGCGTGTGCGGGCGCTAGATGTTGCAGGAAACAGTTCAACATCGGAGACATTCAGTTTCAGTTATATCGATTTTACCTGTGGTGACGCCAACGGTTCCGGTACAGTGAATATCGCCGATGTCACGTCCCAAGTGAGAGCCACCCCGGGTTTGTGTCTCGGAGACATGAGCCAGTAGACATTCTCTCTGGTGTAACCCCGCGTGGCCGCCTCCATGATGGCGTCGGTGCCCGCATTGGGGCCGATGATGGCGACAGCCTTGCCTCTGCCCATGCGAGAGCTCTCTTGGCCCTTCTGAAACTGGTCCAGGTCCAAAATCCGTTGGGCCTGCGTGTATCCGGTATTGCGAAACTGAGCCACTTCGTCGGGAACGTGATGGTATTGGCGGTCGGAGGTTTCGATGCCGGCGCCAGTCGCAACCACGACCTTGCGAGCTAGGTAGGTGCCGCGCGCCCCGGTTTCGACCAGATAACCTTCACGGCTCGAGACGTCCTTCTTCACAGTCGTCACTTCGGCGTCCAAGACATTGCCCTGGGAAATCTCTCTGATGATGCCGTAGTTCTGATTGGCCCACGCAACCCGATCCACCGGGTCCTGCGAGATAGAACCGCGTTTGC
>JADFNA010000170.1 GCA_022563625.1 Candidatus Zixiibacteriota bacterium | reverse complement strand
ATACCTCCAACACAATCTTCGCCTTTGTCTTTGAATCCCACTGCCGACGCTTCATAAACTCCTCCTGTGATTCTTTTCACAAGATACTCGCTTAGACAACAGCGTCAACTAATGGGGAGCAGTATAACTCCGATTCCACAGCATCACCATTGGGGTTGACCCAGATGTCTTTACGGTACGCTTTGTACTGCTCCTTCACCTCAGCTGACAGTTGTGATACAAACACCACGTCCTTGCGTGACGTCCTGAGGAACGCTAATAGATGATCTGTGACGGCCCTGTAGCGATCAGTCGTCTTGGGTTGATGATTGGCTCTGGAGTATTCAAGGTATCGCTCAACGAATTTCTCAACTGAGATGTCATTCCTCGCGAAGCCGAACTCGTCACGAGCGACACTGACTTCGGCGTCCTTGAGAGCGAGTTCTGCGACTTCCTTAGACGTACCCACACGCTTACGGACACGTCGGCCGTTGACCCTGATATCGAGATACCAAACTCTTTCACGTTTGTAGATGCTTCCCATAATCGGCGTCTCAGCGTGGCCACAATATGGTCACAAGGCCACATTGCCAATATGTCGACAGGTATAACCTAATGCCAAGGAATAAGTTAATAAATTGGTAGGCAAACTGGCGGAGAGGCAGGGATTCGAACCCTGGGAACCAATAAGGTTCACTGGTTTAGCAAACCAGCGCCTTCAGCCACTCGGCCACCTCTCCGTGAATGCTCGAATGTCGACAGAGGCGTCGTCACCCGGCCCGAGGAATAATATCAGACTTTTGGGTATGTTGTCAAATCTGCGTGGGGGATATTTTACTTTGAAGACTTGGCCGAGGGTTTGTAGTCATCCATTACCACCCGTCCGGAGTAACAACTTAATTCGGTAGGCCCGCGTTCGGCCTTAACATCCAGATATACGATCCCGAAATATGCTTTGACACCCTGATACAAGGTCTGCGTGGCATAAATTCTGGCTTTTTCAGTTTCGGCGATTTGGACTTTAATCGCTTCCTCTTCGGCGTGGAGAGATTTGATATTCTCCGGCATGTCTCGAGAAACTTCGCGCAACTTGTCCAGACCCGCTTTCTTGTCCTCGGGAAGACGCTTGGCGACTTCGAGTCTAATCAACCCGATCATCGCCGACTTAACGCGCTTCTGGTCCTCCTGCAGGCGCTCAACTTCCTCAGCAATTCGCTTCAACTCCTCCTTTAGCTGAATACTGCTGCCAACGCGCAGAATCGTTTCAGTCCACACCTCAGAACCCAAAACGGGTACTCGGATTTCCTTTTCCGCCGTTGCTTCTCCGCCAATGAGTGAACCTGAAGCGCTGTTCATGATAATCCGCTCACCCGCTTCCAGATTGGCGTTAAGCGCATTTCCGCCCAGGATAATATCTTTACCTGCAATAATCCGTTGATTTCTGACACGCTGCACCGTCACACATCCGGCAGCTCTGACCAATCCGTCTCCGCGGCCGCTGAATGAGCCGTTTATGAAAACGTTACTGTCCGAGGTCACTTCTGCGTCCTCCACCGACCCGGAGATTTCAATGTCACCTTCGGCAGTAACCTTAAAACCGGCTTTAACATCGCCCGTGACCTTCACTGATCCCGGAGAATGAATATTTCCGGTTGTAAAATCTACGTCGCCGGATATCGTGACCACATCGCGCACCGTGACGTTGCCGTCAAGCAATATAGCCGCCCCGTTTGCGGTGGCGATGAGTTCCAGGCCGTCATCCGACTCGTCCGTGTTCGGTCCCTTCGGTAAGCGGACGTCCTTGCCCGGCGCAGCAGAGACCGATTCACCATTCACCCCTTTGCCCGCGGAGCCTTCAGTGGGAAATGTTTTGCGTACAAGTGTCTGGTTCTCCGTGACACCCTGCACGAAGTTCACTTCATGATAATCGATCAAACCTTCCTTATCGGTCTTTGGAGCATGATCCGGATTCGTTTCGAACAGGAACTCAAGTTTTGCGTCATCACCGGGGACCGGATCATCACCATGAGCGACCTCGACTGTTTCATCAACTAACCCGCGCGCGGCCACATCGGCAATTATGTCGTCGAGAAGACCGTAGGTCACTTCCTTGGCCGCCAACTCGGATCGAATTTCCTCTTCGGTCACCGGCTCGGCGTCAGAGGGTTGTTTCGGCAGTTTGATTAACGCATGCAGAAAATCTTTGCTGACTTTGACGATGACACGGGTTTTTGCCGGCGCTTTGGCAGACGCGGTGGATTTGTTTATTTGAGTGGACATATTTTGTGACTGTCTCAAGCGGAGAGTGGAATTCGCCACTGGAATTGTCAATTGCTCTGTGTGTGATCTGCGCGCATACGCCAGTAGACACGCTCGACCATCATGGCGATCTCAAATGACTTGAAAGGCTTCTGGACATATTCTTCAGCGCCCAGCAACATCGCATCCTTTACCGAATAAATATCACCGTGACCGGTCATGAGAATCACCCCGGTGTCCGGATAATTGCGTTTGACAAACTTCAACAAATCGTAGCCGCTCTCTTCTGGCATCTTGATGTCAGAAATTACAACATGAAACTCCATTTCCGCCAGTATGCCTCTGGCCTCGCTGACAGAAGCCGCACAGGCCACCGTATACTCCTGGCGATCCAGAATTGACTCAATAAGAAGGCGCATGGCCTCGTCATCATCAACTACCAGTATGCTAATCCCACGGCGCATCGATTTGCCTTTTGTTTCACTCTCTGTTTCACACTTGATTCGCCCATCAATCACATTAAGCAATCGCATAAGGGCAAATCGCCCCCTTGTCCGTTGTCGGCGAAGGAGCTATGAAGCCTTAATGGAAGCTTTCAAGGAAACCTGATTGAAGACTCACGATCAGAGTATTTTAAGATATGCGCTCGCCTGTATCAGGCAGAACGGCGCTCCTGAAGGAAGCTGTTCCGCAATGAAACCTCACGGCTCCCGTTGATTAAAACCCGTCACCATCAGTTCAGCGCATACTGACAACGAGCCGAAGGGTTACACGTCAGAGGAGCCAAAGTCGAGTTGTTCGAGTGAGCGCACTGCTTTTCCGGCTTGGACGAGAATTCCCTCGAGGTCCTGCTTGAGACGCAACGCCTTTCGATAGTCGTGGGTCTTTGAAGATTCCACCGGTTCGTCGGCGCCAACTGCATTGATAATCGACCCCAGTTCACGCGAGGCCTTGACCGCCTGGTTCGTCAACTCGGATAGCTCAGATTTGATCTTGCGTAATTCCTTGGAAGACCCCCGCGTCTTGGCCGACTGAATCGCAACATTAAGTGACACTAAACGGAGCTGCTCGGCCAATTCGAGCGTTTTTTTCGCATTAAGCAGCGACTCACTTCGTTTCTGCCGCATTGATTCTTCACTCGATTGCGCAGCGGACAATGAGAGTTCACCCGTCTCATTGGTAATGTGATCCGCAGGTGTCGGTTTGAATTTGTGTTCCACTCTGGACTCCTCTTTCAAGTTCACCACGCCAATTTCAGCGAAGCTTGATCTTCCTCAGGATAATTTTCGCCAATCGGTCTGCAGTCCGCCATTCGAGCGACTCCAGAAATCTCGGCTTTTCCGCCGCCGGAAAATGCAGTTTCGACGAATTCCTGTCATCGTCCAGCGGCTGCCAGTGTGACGGTCCGCGTTTATCGATTTCAAATGTTTCGTCATATATTACCCGGCCCTTGTGCGTATCAACGATCCGCATCACGCCGGAAACTGTCCCTACCACGCTGTATCGTGACAGCAGCAACGGAATCGAGAGTCCCTTCCGCACCGCCAGATCAGTCCGGACATCGGTCAAACTCAACACATAGCGCACGTCAGCTTCGGAACCGGAGCGCGCCACAAATTCTGCGTCAAAAAATGAATTCCCCGATGCGCTTGTCGCCCAAGCGCTGTCGTTTATCAGAGTGACTTCCAGACCGTCTCTGGCAGACAAGCGATCAAGCAGCTTATGCTTCAAGTCCGGCTCTCCCCAGGATATTTGTGACTCTGTCAGATGCAACGCCATGCGCACCTGTGCGGCCTGGCCTGCAGCCGGCAGACAGATCAGCACAATACCAGCGAGCGCAATTGTCGCACGCAGAATGGCGCCGCCTCTATCCAATTCGCATATCATTCATGCCCCCTTGCCGTTACGTTGTCCGGGCCGCTGTGAAAGCATGCGCTTCACCTGCGCCGTGAAACTGCCGAATTTCTTGTCCAGCAAATCAAGCTCTGCACCCGAGAGGATATCGGCCAGATGGTCGCGGCCGACAAAAGAAAAGCCCATTATCCAGGCGTCATCTTCCTGGTCAATTCTGGTGACCAATGCCAGCGTATCGGAAATCGTTTCACCTGGCTCTACCAAAACGCTCAACGACAGCAGCGCTCCCTCCTGAGCTGCCCGCGCCGTTTCAATTAAGACGGCTTTTTCGCTGATATGTAAAATGCTCCCCGAAAATGACTCGCCGTCTCCGTGGGCCGCAAATGAACTTCCCGGTTCCTTAATTACTGATAGAGTAACTTCGCCGGTTAGTGTCAGGTCCGCAAAATGGCGGCCCTCATGTGTCTGAATCGTTCGGGCTGCTTCGGTCGCAGTCTTGCGGTTTTCAGTGAGTTGCCTGCCGCTTGTTGTGTTGCTTTCTTGCATGCCGTTCTCCTATGGCCGATTAAAATTAGTCCTGAATCCTTTTGGCGCCACTGGACTGCCTTGCGTGGCGCCTCACTCAGCGCTTTCCCTGCTGTCGTAGTTTCAACTCGTAATTGATTACAAATTTTCCAAATAATTCGATGATTGCTTCAGTTAGCTGCAACAGGTCGGCCGAAAGGAGCTTTATCTCGCCGGGCAGGAGAAAGTCACCGGCCCGCTCCCGGGTGATGAACTGCAATCCCATGAATGCGGTCTCACCGATTTTTGCCAGCCTGCGCCACGAGGAAAGCAACATTTTCGGGGCGCCTTCAATCAGGCGGCTGTGAAGACGTATGGCCACCACATCACCAACGGCAAACCCGATGGTCACTCGTGTGAGAATCCCCTTTGCTGAAAAATTCTCTGTCGTTGAAGGCTGCCAGTTTAGGTCTTCAACAAAGACCTGTTGGCTAATCGGCCGCTGA
>JADFNA010000169.1 GCA_022563625.1 Candidatus Zixiibacteriota bacterium | reverse complement strand
CTTGGCCAGGTTGGTCATGTCGTCGAACGCGGTGGCGCCGCGCCGGTAAATCCACTGTTAGCCGACTGGGATGACTATGAGATGATCACTATGCGTGACGTTGTGTATTTTGAGGAAGGGTTTTTCTTTTTTCACGCGCTTGGACCCCAGCTCAAGTGCCCACCCTCGAATCCAGCATACTTTGAACCACTAGATCAGTCAATAGAGTTGCGTTATCGATCCAGAATTCGCCCCAATGTCACCTCAACTGTTCTGACACTGCAGATCAAGAATGCCGAAGACATTCTCGCCTTTAATCTTCCACTCAGGATTCGTGTCAACGGTAATGTGCCAACCATCGACTCAGTCAAATTCACTGACATTCTCGAAGGGGCCAGATGGATTCTCTGGCCGGAACACCTTTTGCGCATAGTTGAGGCCGATGGCATAGTGTTAATCGCCGGTTGGGGGTTAAAACATCAGTCAACCCCGATAGAAGCCGGAGTGCACTGGCTGGCGAATCTCTACCTGTCATTCCCATCTTCACCTGCTCCGTCTGATGTTGTTATTGACTTCAAAGCTATCAGTCCAAGACAGCCCTTGCCCGGCGGGTATCCCGACACGTCGCTTTACGCGCTGGTAATCGGCGTCGGACCGGTGATAGGCGCGGGTGTTGGTGGCTCCGGTGAGGGCGGTTTACTCGCAGAAGGATATTTACCCCAGTACACGCCGCTAACCGTGGGTGTGTCATCCTGCTGCGAGATACCGGGTGACGCCAATAGTGACAGTAAGATGAATATCGCTGATATTACATTCGGAATTGCGCGAATTTTCGCCGGTGGCGCGGCGCCGTCATGCCAGGACCAGGCCGACGCCAACGGTGACAACACTTACAACATTTCCGACATCACATATAGTATCGGACGGATTTTTGCCGGCGGCGCAGAGCCTGTTTGCGGGCTGACAGAATAGCGGTTAAACAGAGATGTAATTCCCTGCCGGGGTTCGCAGGCCGTTCATTTCATATTCATGGCGTGTGATCTAAAGGCGGCTGTGGTCGGTTGCGTGGCTCTGACGTTCGTCCGGGTTTCATTCGAAAGATAGTATGCTTTACAAACAATCAGGTCAACAACCCATTTCAGCCGGACCGCAGACCGGGTCTGGACCGCCATTGAACAACCAGGCAATAATGTAGGTTACATCGCCGATATTAATTTTAGTGTTGCCATCGGCGCTTCCTTCTTCACAACACACCGGCGCCGGGCCACCCTTGAACAGGCGTTCGATCAAGACCGTTACATCTGTAATATTCGTAATGCCATCATTGCTCGCGTCACCAGCCAGGTCACAGCAGAGTTCGGGCGTTTGCTGATGAGTTGTGTCAGTCATAATAGTCAATAATAATGACTCAAATTGTCCAAAGCCAAGCTCCCATGGACTGAAGAAAAATGTGTAAACAGGGTTTCCCAGATAAGAAAAGCGAAGACCGTTGGGGCGCCCGTCAAGCGCCGAGACCGGATTTCTGCCGCTGTTATATGTGTAGATGACTTCAGCGTTGTTGTGATTGGAATGCAAAATGCCTTTGAATGGCACAGGACCGACATCAAAGTGATTTGGAAAATAAAAAAATGGTTCATTGTGAAAGTCGAGGGCAGGAAATGCCGACCCGGGTTGAGGATCAGCGCCCACAGGTTTATAATAATGAAACAATGTGTCATCGACGAAACGCGTATCATGCGAACCGCGGGCGATCAGAACTGTTGAATCAATGCCAAAAAGTAATTTTGCGACCGAGCTCTCGCCCAATACCGTCCGCGCAAGAGCTGGACTCGGAGGAGATGTTCCCATGGCAACGCCGCTCCCCATATAAACTAGAATACCACCGGAGAGAACATAGTCCACCACCCACTGGTGGTCAGTTATTGGCCCTCTAGCTTCAAGATTCGAGCTGAGCGCCGCTCCGTCAATCAACAGCATATCAAATCCTCCGGTACTTGAATACTCCGGATGAGGTCGCAGAGCGGGATCATACTTGTAGATAAACTCCGGGTTAAGGCCGAATGGAACGTTTTGCAGGTAAGAAATATGAATACGATCCCAAATTCCACTTCTTCTTGTCCCGGATCGGTCAGTGAGGTAAACGGCAAGTGGTTTAGTTTCAGCAGGCTTTGTGTAAGCGGTAATGAGTCTTGACCCGATTGACTCATTGCCATCAGTTGTCAACTGAAGTTACGAAATAATGAAACTTAGCGGCAGAGTCTATGATTTCCGTGAATGAATTTTGAGAACCGTGAACGATTGCATGAGGCGCCAATCTGAAGGCGCACAGATCCCGGCCAGGTATGCTGCTTCCATTTATAGAGTCGCAGTCGAGGAATTCCGGATCGCATCCAATCATGACTTCAGCTTTGCCAAGCGCTCTTTAGCGTCTTCTATCCGTTTTATTCCATCATCAGCGTTACGCCAGATGTCCAGGAAGATTTCGTATTGCTTTATTGCGTCGTCAAATCGTCCGGCGTCTTCGTAGACCTGTGCGAGATCGAAATGGATCAAGACACTGAATGCGGGCCAGTATGCACGGTTTTGTGGGTATCGATTAATAAGCTCTTCATAAATCTCCAAGGCATCGTCAATCCTGCCAGCCTTGTGGTAGCTCTTAGCAAGAGCTTCACGGAAACCGTAAAGGTTGTTAACTCTTAGGACCTTCTCAAAATATTCGCTGGCAATATCGAAGTTTCGCTTTTCCATTTCGAGCCAACCGGATTGTGACCCAAAATCATCGAGCGCGGTTGGTCCCTAGTTCTCTATATCCCTCTCCAGTTCACTCATTAGTCGGTCCGCTTTGTCCATGTTACCGATGCCTGCGTGGCTGATTGCGATCCCTCCGCGTGACATGGCAACCATCCAATGATTCGGTTCAATTTCTTCAAACGTCTCCATCACCCTCTTAAGTTCAGAGATAGCTAGCTCATGGTTTTGAAAACATACTGGTAGAGATACGCTCTTTTGAAAGTTCCGTATGATTGGTAATATCCAGAGAGAGAGTCAGCCAGAGCGCTGTCTCTTAACTCGTTCAACATGCGGAGCCCTTCTTCGAACTTCCCCTGGTGTAGTGGTATCTGGGTTAAATAGAGCCTTCCATTCGCCCGGGTGATCTTGTCGGAGTCAGACGCGAGAGTCTGGTAAAGGCTCTCGGCTTTTGCATATTCCTGCGTGAACATGTACATGTTCCCCAGTCCCCAGATGGAGGCGGCAAAGTCAGGTTTCAATTCTAAGGCTATAGAGTAAGAGGCAATAGCGCTGTCAAGCTTTCCGTTCAGGGCAAACATATCCGCCCGGGTATCAAATGCATTGTGTTTGTCCGGCGATAATTCTATGGCCTTGCCCGCTGCCCAGAGCGCGCTGTCAAATTTCCCGATTTCTTCATAACGTTAGGCAAGACTATTATAACTACTCACATCTATTAGAACTGCCAACTTAGCCTGTCTGATGGCCTCGTCATGCTTTCCCATCTTCACCAGCAGACTTGAGTATCCTGTATATGGCCAGCTGACGTCGGACTCAATTTCGATTAGACGGAGGTATAGCTGTTCTGCTTCCTGCCATTCGAGGGAAAGAGTCTTTCTACGAGCGCGAGAATTAACGAGAGCAATTGACATCGGATTTATCTGGAAAGCTATTTCTTCTTCTTTGAGTCCCTCTGGGTATCTTGCTAACCTTTCCAGCAACAGTGAATACCAGTAGTGAGACCAGAAATAACCGGGATTAAGTTCAATTGAACGTTGGAATTCCGATTCGGCCTTTTTGAGGCTTGCATCAAAGTAATAAACTTTACCCAAAGAAGCATGGGCCTCGGCCAGATTCTCATCAATTTCTATTGCTGTCTCGGCCGCCTCTCTCGCTTTCCTCAGAGCTTCAGCTGGGGATATTTGTCCGACACTTCCCCGATAAATAGCCCAGGCGTCGGCCAGACCTGAATAGGCCAGGGCATAATATGGGTCGAGTTCAATAGCTCTTTCAAAATGTGCGATTGACTTGAGCAGGTTCTTATGATCACGTTTGATCCACAATTGACGTCCACGCGTATAAGAATCAAAGGCCTCAATATTTTCTGTGTAGCGACGTGAAATTGCTGTCGTGTCCTCACCGAACAGCTGGATTCTCATGGCATCAACAATTGCGCGCGAAATATCGTCCTGAATTTCAAATACGCTTTCGAGTTTCCGATTATAGGTCTGTGACCAGATATGATCGTCATCTGCAACTTTGATCAACTGCGCTTGCAGGCGGATTGCGTCATCTTCCCTCTGGAAGCTCGCTTCGAGAATAGTGTTGACCCCTAATTCCCGGCCGATTGTTTTGAGATCTTTATCCGAATCTCTATAGCGCAGTACCGATGTCATTGAGATGACCTTGAGGTTTTCAATCCCGGAAAGTTTGCTGATGACTGCGTCAGTCATACCGTTACAGAAGTACTCCTGATCTTTGTCCCTGCTGAAATCTCTGAATGGCAGAACGGCAATAGAGTTCGTCCATCGCGAATCCCCGTTTTGTGACAATCCCAGTTTTTGTCCAACCAGTTTGCCGTCAATGAGAAAATAGCTGACCAGTCCTACCACAACCAGCGCTGCCGCCGCAATCCACAAAATAACTCGACTTGTCTTTGGTTGTCTCGAGTCCGTATTCAACCTTTTCAAATCGGCCAACATTTCGTCGGCGTGCTGATATCTAAGCGAGACATCTTTAGCCAGCGCCTTGTCGATTATTCGTTGCAGCGCCTCCGGGACATTGGACTTGTAGCGGGCCAGCGGTTCCGGCTCTTCGTGAGCGATGGAATACACAATCGCCGCATCGTAGTCACCGGTAAACGGTAGGTGACCAGTGACCATTTCATAGAGAATGACACCGAGTGAAAATAGATCACTTCTCTGGTCGACATGTTCGCCGCGAGACTGCTCCGGTGATTTGTACTGCAGAGTGCCGAGTGTGGAACCGGTCTTGGTGTCAACTATGGCTTTATCAGATTTTGCCAGGCCAAAGTCCAGTATTTTTGCGACTCCGTCTTGCGTGACAAGTATGTTCGCCGGTTTGATGTCTCGGTGTACAATTCCCGCTTGGTGCGCCTGTGACAGACCA
>JADFNA010000168.1 GCA_022563625.1 Candidatus Zixiibacteriota bacterium | reverse complement strand
TTAAAAGCCCGGCGAAATTGGCAGCCCAACGCCGATTTGAAAAGAGATTGATGGATTAAACAGGCTGTCAACGCGATCAGGATTCAGTATCGCGGCATAGCCGGCGCCGAGATAGATTTTTGGGGCCAAACGCGGAGCGCCGGGTGTTTGCGAGAAAGACGGTAGGCTCAGAAGCGGCACGGCAAGTAAAGCCAGCGCTAGAGGGCTTCTGATAATTTTGATTATCAGTGACATGAAGGCAAGTTACGGCGGGATGTGCGTTTCCGCTAATAAAAAAGCGCAAACAAATTGATGAGCAGTTCAGCGCCGAGCAAGGGTTAAAAAGAAAGAGGGCCGGAGAAAACCCGGCCCTCGGTACAAGCTGTGCGCTAAGCGGGTGTGGCTAGAGAATCCGAATGCCGGCCAGGACCGGGAAAAATCCGATTGAGCCTGCGTCATTGCTGGCGGTGGTGTACTTGGCTTCGGCGAACAGGGCGAATGCCGGACCCAGCTTCAGGTCGACCCCGGCGCCGATGTTAAAATAGAAATTCGAGGAGCTTATGGCCGGGAAATTCAGAATGGCCGGGGCCGTGCCAATGCTGTAGGCGTCCTGCTTCAGATTCAGGATACCGCCGCCTCCGAGCAAGTATAATTTAACCGGTACCAATGGCGGGCCTAAAGAATACTTGCCGTCTACGCCATACATGATAAAACGTGTATTCGGATCAGTGAAACCGAGCGTGGTTGCCGCGTTGGCGAGACTGTAATCATGATAGTGGAACTTTGCAACCGGCTCAAATCCGCCGGCCAGAGGCAGGCTGACGGCGCCCATGAACGACAATGATGCGCCGAAATTGTTTGTGAAGCTTGACGGCCCGGTTAAGGCGGAGAAGCCGGCGCCGATGTATACTTTTGGCTTCAGACTGGGTGTTTGCGGGATCTGCGCCGAGGCGTTTGATCCGAACACCAGCGCCAGAATGCCGGCTGATAAAATGCCTGTCACCGCGTTTTTGAAAGTGTGATTGAAGTTTTTCTTGAAATTCATCTAATGTTCTCCTCTGGTGTGAGATGTAGATTTGGTTCTGTTTACAATTCTATAGTGGCGAACTCAACATGCCAGGACAATTCGCCGCAATCGGTCAATCGGGCAATCGGTCCAATCGCCGCAATCGGCGCAAATGATTGGCTTACAAACGGCTATCTGGTCCTGCATGACTTGATTTAAGACGGGATTGCCGCTATCATTCCCACTCTCTAGGTCGGCAAATTTGTGCATACCTTAAGAGAGATTGAACCACAATGAAACCTCACGAAAAGTATGGTAACTCAAAGGACAACAATAGCATATGGCGACAGACAAGACACATCCGGCATATTTAGTATCGGCCTGCCGCACTCCAATCGGCGCATTTCAGGGCGGTTTGGCGCCAAAATCAGCCACAGAGCTGGGCGCCCTGGTAATACGTGAGGCGGTTAGGAGAGCCGGGGTCAGTTCCGAGTCTGTCGACGAAGTAATCATGGGGAATGTCATCCAGGCCGGTAACGGACAGGCCCCCGCCAGACAGGCCGCCATTCATTCCGGTTTGCCGCCGACAATCCCGGCAATGACAGTCAACAAAGTCTGTGGCTCCGGACTCAAGGCAGTTATGCTGGCTGCGCAGTCGATTCGGGCCGGAGACAATGAATGTGTTGTTGCCGGCGGTATGGAGTCGATGTCGAACACACCGTATCTTTTGCGCGGCGCCAAACAGGGTCTGCGATTTGGACACAAGAAATTTGAAGACACGATGATTCTTGATGGACTTTGGGACCCTTTTGAAAACTGGCATATGGGAAATGCGGCCGAGTATACGGCGGACAAAGGCGGTGTTTCACGTGACAGGCAGGATGAATTCTCGCTCAGTTCACACAACAAGGCGCTGGCCGCTATTGAGTCAGGCAAGTTTAAGGATGAAATTGTCGCGGTGGAAATCCCGCAGCGCAAGGGGGATGCGCTTATCTTTGAGACTGACGAGTGTCCCCGCCCCGGCCTAACACTGGACAAACTTGGCAAGCTTCGCCCGGCGTTTCAGAAAGAAGGCGGAACGGTGACCGCCGGTAACTCGCCCGGCCTGAATGATGGCGCCTCGGCGCTGGTGGTTGTTTCAGAGAAAACACTCAAGGAGCAAAACCTGACACCGCTGGCCCGAGTTGTTGAATATGCCGCAGCCGGGGTGGAGCCGAAGGATCTGTTTTTCGCGCCGATTTATGCCGTGCAGGCGCTGATGGCAAAAATGGAAGTGATGATTGATCATTTTGATCTGATTGAAGCCAACGAAGCATTCGCAGTGCAGGCCCTGGCCGACGGAGACGGTCTGGGTTGGGATTGGGAGCGTGTGAACGTACATGGCGGCGCAGTGGCGCTGGGCCATCCGATTGGCGCTTCCGGCGCGCGTGTCCTGACAACGCTGATTTATGCGCTCAAAGATCGCAGTAAGAAAACCGGGCTGGCGACCTTGTGCCTGGGCGGCGGGAATGCGGTGGCAATGGCGATAGAAGCGCTTTAGATTCTATTGAATACGAGATGACTGTTTTGGACATGAAACTGGTTGAGCTGATACGCGGGCTGGCCACCAGTGATGAGGCTTTTGCGGCGATTTCGGAAACGTGCGCAAAACTGGGCAAAACCGCGGTGGAAGTAAATGACTACCCAGTATTCATTTCGAATCGTATATTAATACCGGTGATCAACGAGGCGGTTTACGCCCCGATGGAGGGCGTGGCGCAGGCCGAGGAGATCGACACAGCAATGAAACTGGGCATGAACCATCCAATGGGCCGCTGACTCTGGCTGATTTTATCGGATTGTATATTTGCCTGGCGATTATGGAAACACTGCATCGTGGTTACGGCGATTCGAAGCGCCGTCCGCGCCCGCTGTTGGGAAAAATGACACAGGCCGGTTACCGGGGCAGAAAGTCCGGCCACGGATTTTATGAATATCAAAATAATTATCGGAATTGAACTGTCGGCGATTACACTCAATAACGATCAATCACTAACACTTAGAACTCATAAGTAAAATCATGGTCTTGACACAAGCAGTTGAAACGAGAACAGACAGCGCGCTATTCGAGCTGAGCGAAGAGGCGCGTGACATGCGGGAGGCGACGCGGGAATTTGCCGAAAAGAGAATATTTCCGAACGCCGAAGAGTGGGACGCGAAGAGCGAAATCCCCGAGGAGATCATTAGAGAATTACAGGAGCTGGGGTACTTTAGCATGCTCACTCCGGAAGAATATGGCGGGCTGGGCTTGTCTATGTTGGCGTATGCTGTCGTGATTGAGGAGTTGTCGGCAGGTTCGGCCGGACTGGGCATTACTGTTTCGGTTAACAACTCGTTGGTGATTGAAGCAATTAATCTTTTCTCGGGCGACGAGGTGAAAAAGAAATACCTGCCTAAGATTTCCGAGGGCTGGATTGGCGCTTACTGCCTGTCTGAGCCGGGGGCGGGAACTGATATTCTCAGCATCTCGACCACCGCCGTTAGGGAGGGCGATCACTACGTTCTGAACGGCTCCAAACTTTGGGTCACTAACGCCGGTTTTTCCGATCTGTTTATTGTGTTTGCCAAGACGGACAAAGAGGCCGGGCGCAAGGGCATGAGCGCTTTTGTGGTCGAGCGCAAGAGTGAGGGTCTGACACTTGGCAAACCGGAAAACAAGCTTGGCATACGTTGTTCAGATACGCGCGAAGTGAATTTCGTCGATGTCAAAGTTCCCGGAGAAAACCTGATGGGCGCTGAGGGCGACGGTTTCAAGACCGCGGTGGGCATTCTCAATGGCGGGCGTATTGGTGTTGGCGCCCAGGCTGTGGGGATTGGCATGGCGGCCCTTGATGCGTCAATCAAGTATTCCAAGGAGCGCCGGCAGTTCAATCAGCCAATTGCAAACTTTCAGGCGATACAGTTTAAGCTGGCCCAGATGGCCACCCGGCTTGAGGCGGCGCGGCTGATGGTGTATCGCGCGGCGGCGCTGAAGGACCAGGGGGTTGCGCATCACCGTGAGGCGTCAATGGCAAAACTGTTTGCCAGCCAGGCGGCGAATTATATCGCCAATGAAGGCGTACAGATTCACGGCGGATATGGATATATTAAAGAGTACGCGGTCGAACGCTATTTCCGCGATGCGCGCATAACGGAAATCTATGAAGGGACATCCGAGGCGCAGCAAATGGTCATCTCACGTGACCTGCTCAAGGACCGAAGGGCTGAATCGAGCCGGGCGGATAATTAGGATTTAGCATGTACTGGGACAAAAGATATATAGAGTTTCGCGAAAGGGTCCGTGAGTTCGCCGAGCGCGTCATTGCCCCTATCGCTGCGGAAATAGATGAAACTCAGCGGTTCCCGGGCGAAATAATGAAGCCGCTGGCGGACGAGGGGTATCTGGGCATGGTGATACCCAAGAAGTATGGCGGAGCGGGTTCTGAGACGCTTGAGTATGCAATCGCAGTCGAGGAGTTTTCGCGGGTGTGCGGCTCGACCGGGATCACAGTCGCCGCGCACAATTCGCTCGGGCTGTGGCCGATTTATGCATTTGGAACTGAAGAGCAAAAACGCAAATATCTTCCGCGCGGCTGTTCCGGAGAACTGATTGCATTCGGCCTGACTGAACCGGGCGCCGGTTCAGACGCCGGAGGGACCAAAACACGCGCAGTCCGTGACGGGGACAAGTGGATACTTAACGGCTCCAAGTGCTGGATCACATCCGCAACTGAGTGTTTTGCGGCGACGGTTACGGCCAAGACATCCGATGAACCCGGCAGTTATGGCATCTCATCGTTCATTCTCGAAAAGGGAATGAACGGCTTCAGCTCCGGCAAAAAAGAAGTTAAACTCGGGCTGCGCGGCAGTGACACTGCATTTTTACATTTTGCTGATGTTGAAGTTCCCGCAGAAAACCAGCTCGGCGAATGCGGGGAGGGATTCAAGCAGTTTATGCTAACACTTGACTGCGGTCGAATATCAATCGGCGCAATGGCCATCGGTCTGGCGCAGGGGGCGCTCGATGACGCCGCAGCGTTTGCCCTTGAACTTGACCGGTCAGGCCACAAGATGTCTGAGAATCAGGGTATAGCGTTTCAACTGGCGGACATGCTGACT
>JADFNA010000167.1 GCA_022563625.1 Candidatus Zixiibacteriota bacterium | reverse complement strand
CATCTTGAAGGAAAGTATGAGTGGTTCTCGGGTGTGCGTGTCGATGTTGTTGAGGGGGCGCTTTACACATTGTATGTTCTGACCATTACCGTGTTTTTGATTCATCTGATTTCCAATCTCACTGAATGGTACGGCAAGTCCATCGCCTCGCACACAGAATCGACGTTTGATGACGAACTGATGCCGGCGCTCAGGCGGGGAGACCGGGTCATCCTGGGTGACGGGACCAAGTGTGACGTGTATGGCATCGGCATGCGCTCGACGAACCGGCGCCGGAAGTTCAGTTCGTTGAGCTGGGGGACTCGTCGCTCAATTTTGCCGTCATCTGCCGGGTAGGATCTGTCAACGACCAGTGGAAAACCTCCCTCAAAATACGCGAAGAAATATACAAGCATATACAAGCGTTTCGAAGCCGAAGACATTGAGATTCCCTTCCCACAGCGCGTTGTGCATCTGGTCAATAACGACAGAGCTACTGCTTGATTGCGCCGGCCGTTATGCCTGAGACAATCCTGCGCTGAAAAATCAAGAACACTATCAACACCGGAGCAACCGCCAGCGTCGAACCGGCCATTAAACTTTGCCAGTCAATCGCCTGATGTCCCTGCATCAGCGCCAGCGCCACAGGCAGAGTGCGCAGGTCCGACGAGCTGGTCAGAATAAACGGGAACAGAAATGAGTTCCAGTTAACCAGAAAGGTTTGAATTGCCAGCACAGCCAGAATTGGCCGGCAAACTGGCGCCAGAACTCCCCACAACAGGCGCATCTCTCCGGCGCCATCAACCCTGGCCGCCTCCTCCAAAGACAAAGGAACGCCATCCAGATACTGCTTGACCATGAATATGCCAATCGGCGTCACGGCGAATGGCAATATCAAAGCCAGGTAAGTGTCGAACAGGCCTGCCTGTCTCAGTATCAAATATAGCGGCACAATCAGAATGTGGGCCGGGACCATTAGTGTAATAAGCGCCAGGCTAAAGAGCGCCTTTGAGCCGACAAAGCGCTTGCGGCTCAGCGCATAGCCGACCATGAAGCAAAATGCCACATTTGCCGCTGTCACTGTTGCGCCAACCAGCAGCGAGTTAAACAGCGACCTCCAGATACCATAGTTAACGAACAATCCACGGAAACTCTCCATCGTGAACACTCCGCCGCCGAGAGATTCAAATGAAAGCGACGCGCCCTGGGGCAATAGCGCGACCCGCAGCATCCACAGCAGCGGTCCCAGCATCACCAGCGCAACCAGCAGAAGCGCCAGGTACTTGGCGGACAGGCCCACCGCTGATGTTCTGTATGTCTGCGAATAACCCAATCGATCCGCCCTAACCCAACGCCCGGCGATTTCTGAATGCGGCGAACTGTATGACCGAAAAGACCGCGATTATGAGGAAAAGAATATAGGCGGCGGCGCTGGCTTCACCGAAGGTGAAACGCTTCAGGCCGCTTTCGTAAACATAATAGACACCTGTGGAAGTGTTATACTTTCCGCTGGTCATGACGAATATCTCAACAAACACTTGAAGTGATTTGATGCCATTGATGACCAGCGAGAATAGTATTATCGGCTTTAACAGAGGCAGGGTAATGCTGAAAAACTGCCGCACACGGCCAGCCCCGTTGATTGTCGCCGCTTCATAAAGTTCCACCGGGACCGCCTTCAGTCCCGCCAGCGCCAGCAACATGTAATATCCAGAGGCCATCCAGATGTCCATGGCCATAATCGAATAGAGCGCAGTGGAAGAGTCCAGCAGAAAGCCGTTCTCCGGCGGAGTGAATCCGACGAGTTCGGCCAGTGAAATGATATATCCGCCCCGGCTATAGAGATTGGTGAAAACCAGCGCCACGACTACCATTGAGGTTATAGACGGGATAAAAAATGCGCTGCGAAAAAAACTGCGGCCGGGGAAATTTCTATTCACCAGCAGGGCCAGGCCGATGGCGATGATTTGAGTCAGGGGGATGGTGATGACCGTGAACAGAAGCGTGTTTTTCAATGCCGCCAGAAACGCTGGGTCGCTCAACAGGGTTGTATAGTTTTCCCAGCCGACCCAGTTTGTCGTCTGGCGCAGCAGATGATAGTCGGTGAAACTTAGATAAAGCGAATAACCGAGCGGGAAGAGCCAGAAAAGCAGCAGGGTAACTAACCACGGCGAAGCGAGCGTCAGGCCGAACCGTCCGCTCTGAGGCTGATATGAGGGACTTGAATCGGGCAGGGACAAATCATTTTCCCCGGCTAACAGCTCTGTTGGAAATCACTTTCCCCGGCTGATGCGCTGAATGTT
Organism: Candidatus Zixiibacteriota bacterium; assembly: GCA_022563625.1. Taxonomy (GTDB): domain Bacteria; phylum Zixibacteria; class MSB-5A5; order GN15; family JACZUZ01; genus JADFNA01. The sequence goes on along the minus strand of JADFNA010000167.1, from coordinate 2,844 downwards.
TCCGCGGGCTTCGTGCAGTGATTCAAAAGAAGGGATTTTTTCAAACAGTGTACGTTCGACCGCTTTTTCGAATTCATCCTCGATTCGGACCCAGGTTGGCTCGAATGGCGGAGACTTTGAGAATCTAAGTTGTTTAATAAATGTCACAAAGTCTGGATCGGAAGTGAAAAATTCGTCTTTGGCCGCCTCAATACTGGATGGAGTGGCGGTAAAATTAGCTTTACAGAAACGCAACTGGTTTTCCGCTTTGGTGATGAAGCGTAAAAGACGCAGCGCGGCCCCTTTGTTCTGACTGTCCTGATTAATTACGAGATACTCTCCTCCAAGAAACGAAGTTCCGGTGAGTTTCTTCCCCGGAAACATGCCGGTCGTGAAACGGAACTCCGGATGATCATTGCGAATGCGCTTTAGCAGCCAGTCACCGGAAAGCACAGCCCCGATTTTTCCTTCGAGAAATATATCCTCCAGGCGCCGCTGAGTATCGACCAATGAGCAGCTGTCATGCAGCTCCCGGTAATACCTGAGCGCCGCGCCGCCTTCCATGGATGAGACCACGCAGTACTCGCCGTTCTCACTAAAAAAGCTCGCGCTGTAGCTCCAGAAAAACGGCAAAAATTTCTTGTACAGTCGATGTGTTTCGGCCGCATTCGAACCCCAGCCGCTAATATCGTCACCCAGAGAATCAACTTTGTAGGCAGTCTCTTTGAACTGCGACAGAGTGATCGGTATGTAACCCGCCTCGTAACCGGCGCTATCCAACAGATCAGTATTGTAGAACATCACGCGTGTGCCGAGTATCCACGGTTGGCCGTATATCCGCCCTTCAGAAGTTGCCGGCCCAAACCCCTGAAATTGAGAAGCGGTTGGCGAGAGGTTTGCCGTCAGGTCCGCCAGACGTCTGGCCTCGACGAATTCCGGAATCCAATCAGAGCCAAGCTCCAACAGGTCCGGACCGGCGTTCGAGGCGAGGGCAATGGCGATTTTCTCATGACCGTTGGCCCAGGTCAATTCAGTCGTTTTGACTGTGATATTCGGATTCTCACTCTGAAAATCTGCGATTATCGCTTCAATGGTTGGTTTTATTGCAGGGTCTGTCCAAAAATGCCACCAGTCAATCGTGACCGACTCCGTGACTGTTTCGTCAATCAGTTGACCGGAATCGGCAATGACAGCGGTCGAGGAAACATCAGGCGCGGAATCAGAACCTTTGCCGCATCCAACAAGCGCTACAGAAACAAGCGTCAGTATACCCACGAGCCATAATACTGCCACGTTTACTGCCACGTTTGAAGAGCTGCGATTAGTCATTAGGGTATACCACTGGTTCAGTTTTCATCGAGGTTGAGAATAGAACGGCCCGCCGAGGAAGTCAACCAGATTCTTTTCGTTACGGCTTTTTGTTGCGGCTTTTTGTTGCGCAATGCCCGCCGGGGCGCGTTAATCGGAAGATGGACATCTCCTTCAACCCTCAGGCATCTATAAGTTTATTGGCTGTTCTGCTGGCGGCCGGACTGACCTTCTGGACTTTATACCGAATCAAGGCTGGCAAGACCTATCAATTGCGCGAAATCGCGGGACTCAAGGCGATTGAAGAGGCAATCGGCCGGGCCACTGAGATGGGACGCTCGATTTTATTCACTCCCGGCTATGGCGGCGATATCCAGCGCCCGACCACCATCGCCTCTATGAGTTTTCTTTCAGCCGTTGCCGAAAAAACGGCCCGCTATGATTGCCGCCTGATTTATCCGACTCATGACCCGATTATCATGGCCACCGCGCAGGAGATTGTATCACAGCAATATACGATCGCCGGACACCCCGAGCGCTACAACGCCGATGACATTCACTATCTCAGCTCGTCGCAATTCGCATACGCGGCCGGAGTGGAAGGGGAAATTATGCGCGAACGTCCGGCCTCAGTCTTTTTGCTGGGCACTTTTGAGGCCGAGGCGCTGATTATGGCCGAAACGGCAGCTTCGGTAGGCGCAATTCAAATCGCCGGGACTGATTCGACTATTCAACTGTCCTTTTTTATCATAGCCTGTGACTATACGCTGATTGGTGAGGAACTGTTCGCCGCCTCCGGTTATCTCTCGGGCAATCCCGGAGCGCTGGCTTCAATCTGGGCGCAGGATTTGATGCGTATCCTGTGCGGGCTGTTCATCGTTGCGGGCCTCTTGTCTGTCTTTCTTTTTCCTGACAGCCAGTGGTGGAAACTCTGATGCGCCGCGGATTACCGATTGCTCTGAGTTTTATCTTTGGCATGCTCCTTCTGGCGCTGCGTTTCCTCAAAGGCGCAACGGCGTCTGAGGCCAGCGTTTTCCTGATTGATTACTGGCAGATCATTTTCACTTTCGGACTGCTTGTCGGTGTCGCGGCGTTTGTTTTGACGACGATCAAGAAACTATCCCGGCGCGAGGATGTTTTCTATGACAGCGTTTTGCTTCTTGGCGCCGCTGTCATGCCCGTCCTGGCGCTATGGGGAGGCATCAAACCCGGTTCGCCATTCTTATGGATGTTTGAAAACATTCAGGTTCCGCTGCAATCAACTATTTTCGCCCTGCTGGCGTTTTTTCTCACATCGGCCGCGTTTCGCGGTTTTCGCGCGCGCAACGCACCGTCGGTTGTCCTGCTGGTGACAGGACTTATTGTCATCATCGGCCGTGTTCCGCTGGGAGATTTTCTCTTCCCGAATGTCAGTGAACTTGTTTTCTGGATACGCGAGTTTCCCTCCAGCGCCGCAAAGAGCGCGCTGCTGGTTGGCATCGGGCTTGGTTCGGCGACAACATCCTTGCGTGTGATATTCGGCGCTGAACGCACATATCTGGGTGAACGATGACAAAT
>JADFNA010000166.1 GCA_022563625.1 Candidatus Zixiibacteriota bacterium | reverse complement strand
GGCTCGGGGTGGTGCACTTCAACGGCCTCATCGAGTGCATGGAGGCCGCCGTCCCGATCCTGGAGCACGGGCCGTCGGCCGTCGAGATGATCGGCCGCATGGTGCTCAAGAACTGCGCGGAGAACCCCGGCTACCGGCACCTGATGGACTTCCTGGAGGGCGACCCGACCGAGCTTCTGTTCGTCGAGTTCTACGGCGATACGGAGGCCGAGGTCCGCTCGAAGCTCGACGCGCTCAAGGCCGACCTCGACCACCGCAACCTCGGGTACGCGACGCTGACGACCTCCGACCCGGCGCTCCACCGCCGCTGGTACTCGCTACGCGAGGCTGGGCTAGGGCTGTCGATGGCGCTCAAGGGCGACGCCAAGCCCCTCCCGTACGTCGAGGACACGGCCGTCTCGCCCGAGCAGCTGCCGGAGTACGTCCGCCGCTTCGAGGAGATCGTGGCTCGTCACAACACAACCTCCGCGTACTACGGCCACGCGAGCACCGGCTGCCTGCACATACGGCCCGTGGTCAACGTGAAGACCACCGAGGGTGTCGACACCATGGTCGCCATCGCCGAGGAGATATCGGACCTGGTGCTGGAGTTCGGCGGCGCGAACAAATTCCAACGCCTGGGACATAGCCTGCGCATCGGCTGGATCATCCCACAGAGCGTCCAGATCCGACGGCGAGGCCGAAGCTTGCTTGATCAACTTCAGCAAGTCCTGAGCGGCCGAATTGGCGGATTCTATCAGCAAAATGTTCTCGGCTGTCAGACGCGCCGCATCATAGTCTTCCTCTTCAAATCTCGCCCGCGCTTCGCTGAGCATATCTGAAACGCGCAAGCGTGACCCCAGAGCCGCGAGTACGCTTTGAGTTGCCCGATCATCGGGAAACTCGCGCAGCAAATCGGCATAGAGTTCCAGCGCCTTCTGATAGCTGCCCGACTGCATCGCCCCCCGGGCCGAGCGCGACTGCCCGCTCTTCCAGCTTTGCTGTGCGTTGGTAATCTTACTAATCGCTTCGTTGAGTGTGTCGTTGAGCGGATCACTTTCAAGAGCTGCGTTCAACATACTCAAGGCGGCCCGGTATCGCGTCTGACCGGCCAGCTCCTCAGCCAGATCAAGTGTCAACCGTGAGGCCAGTTGCGAAAGAGCCAGAGAATCCAACCCAGCGCCCCTGGCGGTTTCAGCCGCCAGTTGAGCGTCACGCTCCGCGATTTGCTTTTCAACATCTCCCAAACGCTGACCAGCGTCCAGATAAGTCGAATCCAGACTCAGCGCTATCTGGTAGCTCAGCGCAGCCGAGTCCAACTTCCCGGCGCTGACATAATCATTGGCCCTGTTGTAGCTTTCCCCTGCGCGGCGCTGGCGGTCGCTTTCCGCATAGCTGCGGCCCAGCGCCTCGTGCCGTGCGCGCGACTCAGCCCGGCGGTCTTCAAGTGTTTTCCCGAATGTCAATGACAGCCCGAAGCGATGCGAATCCCTGAGATTTTCCAGCGAGCGATACGCGTAATCCAGTGTCAGGTTGTTGAAAATAAATCCGGCGCCAAAAGTCAAATCGTCTTGTGTCAATCCGATTCGCACGGCAACAGCGTCGCCCAACACCCCCTCTATGCCGCTGTGCAGTACCGCCCCGCGCTCCTCAATTAGTTCCACATCAACCGCGGCCGTGGCGCTGACAAACTCGCTGAACTCCCAATCTGAAATTGACAGGCCAAGCTGTGCGGTAATTGGTATGCCCTGGCCATTTGAGGTCAATTCAATATCTGTCGCCAGAAGATCACGCACCAGAAGTCCGGCGCTGAACTTGTCCCGCCGGTAGGCCGCCGCCGCATCCAGGCCGAATGAATAGTCATTCGCGCCAAATAGTGACTCATACAGAGCCTTGCCTGACACCCCGACACTCAGACCATCAGTAACGTTAAACGCGGCCGCCAACGTCGTAATCGATGTGCTGTATTCAATATTTCCGGGCTGCGGGACCCAGTTGATGACTGACGGGAACTCATTCGTCCCCAAACGCGAGAAGGACAGGCCGATACCGCCAAGACCGTCAAAGTAATTCCCCCATGATGCGTTTTGTATTTCCGTGCCTTCCACAAACTCGACATAGGTGGCTGAGAACGAGTGGCGGTCAAGATGCGTCAGCCAGGCCGGGTTCCAGGTCACTGCGTCTGCGTCATCCGCCAGTGAGACATAGGCGCCGCCCAACGCAAGGGCGCGCACTCCGACTCCATGCGCCAGGGCGGATTGATTCCCAGCTTCCCCCTCGCCCGCTGTAACAGCCGCCGCCAATAGCGCCGGGCCGATCAATGCTACAACCAGAAGACGTATTTTATTCGCTTTATAGATCATCGCAGTATCGCCTGTTTGAGCGTGGCCTTCTCGCCGGTCGTCAGGTTGGTCAGATAAAGCAGATAGACTCCGTTTCTCACTACGGCCCCATTATCATTACGTCCATCCCAAAATATAAGCTGCACACCGGAGCTGCCACCGGCGCTTCCGGGCGCATATATCTTGCGATACACCGGATCACCTGTCAGAGTGTAGATTGCGAGTTCCATTTCTGCATCAGCCGACAGCGTAAAGCGATACTGATTCGGACCGGCCGACGGGTCAAACGGATTGTTCATCGGCGTAAAAGATGATGCAAAAGCGGGAGCGCCGAGGATGTAGGTTTTTTCTATAACCCCGGGCGAGCCGGCTGGCGCTTCAGGCGAAAGTATCTGCCCCGACTGAATTCCGTCGGTTACCAGGACCTTGATTTCATCCACAGGTATACTCACTTCAAAAGCGCCAATACGCGCCGAGGGATCAATTTGTACGTTCAAGTGATACAGCGCCGAACTTCCCGGCGCCAGTGAATTCGGGGCGAAAAATATCTGAAGGGCGCTGTCGATAGTCAGGCGCCCGCTGGCGACGTGATTATTGTCGTCCAGCAGAACAGTCTGATTCAGGTTGAGCAAATCCGCTGGCGCCAGTAATGCGCCTGATGGCTCGCGGAAATAAATCCGCATACTTTCGATTTCGATATTGGCTTTCTTGTCAATTGATGAGTTCGAGAACTCAATATTCACCAACCGCCGGACTTCGCCAAGTAAAATGCCCGCCGGTTCTGTCAAAGTTATCGAAGCGCCAACTTTTGTCAGCGAGGCGACAACAGCCAGCGCGGCCACAAAGCTGTCCGCTCCGGGTCGAACCAGCGCGGCGGCGCTGCCGATGTTTTTGTCCATCGGAATCTGAGACAGAGACGCGCTGACAGTCAGGCCGCCTTCTCTATTTGGGGCGCCGAGTTGAACGGTTTGCTTTTCTTTGTTGATAGTTTCCGTGACAGAAAAGTTCAGCCCCGCCCCAACTGCGCTGATCGCAATTTGTCCGTCACCTATTTCAGCCTCTCCCTCGTTAATCAGGCGAAACTCCATAGTTAACTGGCGGCCGATCTGCGCGATTGATCCACTCAGCGGCGAAAGTGATGCCTCAAGGCGCACACTCGCCGGACGTTCGACTATTAGTGTCAAAACGTCAGTTGATTGCGCCGGACCGGACTGTCCTGAATGCGCTGATATTGAAATCAATTCTAAAGCGTTTACAGCGGCCGCGGCCGTCACCGCGATTGGCAGCGTCTGAGTTTGCCCGGCGCCGAGTGTTCCGACAGAGACCTCACTGGCAAAAACACTTGACCCGTTGCTGGAAAGACGAATAACAGCATCCGGCACACTTACCTGGCTTGTATTTGTAATTTCTACTACGAGCGTGAATTGTTGATCTGTGTTAACACGCGGCGCATTGGGTACAAGCGCCACTGCTGAGGATATCAGCAGAGGATTCAACGCTCCCACAGTAACTGTAGCTGGTGAGGCCGCTATGGTGTCCACTCTCTCAACACCAAATTCTACGATACGGACTATGAATCTGGCGCCTAATTGTGATTCAGCGGATATTGCCGGAAGCGTGAGCGGCGCCGAGACTATTTCGACAACAGCGTCCATCTCAACAAAGATACCGACAGAAGCTGGCGCCGAAAATACATTAGCGCTATCAAAGAGTTCGAAAATCGCATCTTGAATCGCTGAAAAACGCGACAAATCAGAAGCCTCAAATTGGCCGGAGTAAGAAACCGGCGCCAATGGAAACCAACGCGATGGCGACAATGAGTTTGCTATGGGAGTCAATCGGAATGGCTTCAGGAATGTAACTCGATTAATCGCGGAGGCTGTGTCGGGATATGTAAATACTCCGTCGGTAAGCTCCATGATAATACGCAAATCATGGTCACCCTCTGCGATTTCAGAGCTTGTCGGCGTGGCAAGTGAATATTCGAGTAAGTCGTTGACAGCGTCAGAATATGGCGCCGGGGCGTTGTTCAACTGACCGAACTCAAACCAGCCTGTGTCACTGAGGACTTCTAACGTGGCGCTTAACACATTCGTTACGGGGTGTGGCGATCTGAATCCAAAACCTGTATATGATTCATAAATTGTGCCCATCAGTAGCGTATCCGCGCCAGATTGCGGAGCAGGTTGGTCGAGTGTGAAGGATATCGGAATGAGAGTTGTGAAAGCAGACCGGCAAAATTTCGGAGGCACATCAGGATGTGTTATATCGACACGGAGCGCAAAGGTTGTAACGGCAATTGAGGTCTCGGCGCTGCCAAAGATTAGCGCGCTGTCAATTAACAATATATCTGAAGTTAGTATCTCCTCCTCAAATGCGACCGGGCCAAGAGAAGTGTTTTCGACGCGCACCGAATCCACTACGCCAAGTTCTGCTCCCGAGTAAGCAAAACCGAATGCGAAGGATAGCCAGGTATTCGCCGGGAGAGTAAGCGGAAATTTGCTGTTCGGAGGCGAGATAATACGAGCTCCGCCAATCTCAATGCTAAGAGATGGACTCTCTATAGCTCCCACTCTCGCAGTCAATTTTGTCACGCCAATGAAATCTGAAAACATTACACCAGCCGCCTTCAAATCAATAACTCCGTCGGCAAACGGTCCGGGAGCGCTAATTGTCGCCGGTGATAAAGTTCCATCATCGACGCTTAGCCGCAGAGGCTGGTTTGTCAGGTCAAGATCATCTTTAGAATTGCCAAATTGGTCGAAAGCAATGATAAGCGCTCTGTCACACAGAGCTACACCAGTAAACACAGGAGTAACAAGAGACAACTCCAACCGATC
>JADFNA010000165.1 GCA_022563625.1 Candidatus Zixiibacteriota bacterium | reverse complement strand
TTAGGCCAGATTGAAGGCGCCAGCCTGGCGATACCGAACCAAACTGCCACGGCAGATCCGTATGAAATAAAAAGCGCGTGGTAATGAGTTATTTCCATGCTTATCTCCTAACTAGTTGCCTGCCCCCTAGAGGGCTTGTTGATAAATCCTAGATTACAGTCTTTGCGATTCCTTCGGCTTCGCTCAGGATAAACTCTGTGAAGCAATCTCGTGGGCTTTGTATCAAGTAGATTGCCGTGTCCTCCGGCGTTCCTGGTCTTTTTCACCTCTCATTGCCAGTATAGCGCGAGATCGGATGCACCGCAAAGGTTCCCGAGTTTCCAGAACTTCCCCGATGTCCCGGCAAATGTCAGTCAAAAAGACCGCACTAAGCCGATTGGGGGAAAGACACTTTCGTCTTGGTGCACAGGCTTACCGTTGACACAACGTAATCAACCGTTCGTCACGTATATCCTACCGTTCCGGCCCATAATTCTTGACTAATTTCAATTTACTAGTATTTTGTACCTGTGAGGCGAATAAGATTTGCGCCTTTCCTCACTATTTACTGACTTAATATCATCGTTGTTGATGAATCATTCAATACCGCCTCCTCAAGGTCGCAACCAGAGTGGTCTGGCGTTTAAGCAAACTCTCTCACAGCGCCGATTCTGAATCAGGGGTCCAGCTTATCACAGTAAAGGAGGCATGAATATGTCCAGTCACAGAGCATGTGGACAAAATCGCGGCAGCTTTTCACAAGTCCAGAGTTCTACTTTACCCCGATCGGTTTTTGCGTGCGTCGTTGTTTTCGCGGCTGTTACACTTCAGACGGTTGTCGTGGTGGCGGAATCTCGTGGTGAGGACAATCCCAAAGTTTCTTTTGAATGTAACCATGATCAACTCTGGCGTGAGTTTGATCCGGAAGGTTCGCTGGCCGATGTCCTTGCTTGTCCGCAGTTTTTCACCTGTTCGGTCCCGACTCAACGACATCTTTGGCGGGTAACAACAAATCCGCCGCCCATTCATATCCGGCTGATGTTTCATATTATCGCCGAGGATGATGGATCCAACCCGACGGTCACCCCGGCCTTTGTGGACTCGCAGGTTGTGCAGTTAAACGAGGATTATCTTCCGTATGGGATCCAGTTCTTTCATCAGACGCGGATATTTAATTCCACTGAGTATCGAGTTTTTCCCGCGCCGAGTTTCTTTTCCGCCAATCAGATGAAGCTGGATGTATTCATCGATCCGCATTTGCAATTCAACATTATCGTGACCGAATTGACAAACCCCGGTAACTCATGGGCGCCCAATCCCGATTTGCAAGATATGTATGGCTTTACGGCTGGATTGATGATGTCACTTGTACAGTTTGATTTGGCGCGGCATATAATCACGCACGAAATTGGACACGCATTCGGACTGTCACATCCACAGGTTGGCTACGCCAACTTCCCATGCGGCCACGCGTGCTCAGAGAATCTGTCGACCGGTTCCACAAATTTCAACGGCGATCAATGCGCAGACACGCGGCCACAACCATCGACATTCGGCCCCAATTTTATCGGAATTGATTCCTGTAGCGGGTTACCCTGGCCGGTGGTCCCCGCCACAAATCACATGAACTTTTCGCAAACATCCAAGACAGGCTTTTCGCTTCAGCAGGCCGCACGTATGCGCTGTTACATTGATAATCAGATGTCTAATTGGGTGGCGGGAGTGACATTCAACGGCGGAGACGCGCTTTTTGGCTCGGACTCACTGGAAGTGTCATTCTCATCTGAGACTGACATCACCGCCAACCAGTGGCGCTGGTCTTTTGGAGACGGTGATTCAGCGTTCGTCAGCGATCCAAATCATACGTTTGGACCCGGACTACACGCGGTTACCGCGGAGGTGACGACCGATAGCGGAGTGTTCGCCTATCAGCGAACAGACTATGTGGCTGTTCACTCAGACAGCCTGATTCCGGGAGACGTTTCCGGACTCGGTGGAGAGACGGTGAAGGTCGATGTGTATGCGCGCAACTTTCTGTCTCTCACATCAATGTGGATTCCATTTATCTGGAATGGACCGCTTAGTATCGCATTTGACTCGGGTAGTGTCGCCGGATTGCGCACGGGTAATATGAATGCGACGCTGGCCAGTATTGATCCGTTCGGCAAGCGGGCGCTGTATATAATTGACGCTGGCGCAGACACTGTTATCGATCCCGGCAGCGGGCCGATTCTTTCGCTCTATTTCACCCTGCCCGCCGGGTCTCAGGTGAGTTCGACTCCCATATCGATTCAGGATTGGGGGAGTAATGTCCGCCGTTTCAATTCACAATTTGGCGATTATTTTCCAGTCGGATTGAGCGGAACGGTGGCACGCGCCTGTTGCGTCACCGCCGGTGACGCCGACAATAACGGATTTGTTAATATCTCCGATGTGACGTAATTGATAGGGCGTATCTTCGGCGGCCGTGCGGCCCCGCGATGCTGCGCTGCGGCTGACGCGAACGGCAGCGGATCGATGAATATCGCGGATGTGACATATTTGATCGCGCGTATTTTCGCAGGGGGACCGGCTCCTGTTTGCGGGCCGGCTGAGATTGGGTGTTAGCCCAGGGCGGCCGGGTTTATACGTTCAGCATGGAGTCCAGTTTTGGAGGTGGGAAGTTAGCCCGCTGTTGGGTTCGACGCAACATATTGTCCGGCAACTCTCAAGTGCGACGTGTTGGTGACAAAATGTACCGAACCCGAATACATGCGCCCTCAATAGGGCTGCAACAAGACCGCAATGTGACACGATTGAAAAACCCCCGCCTAAACTACTCAGACGGGGGTTTTCGCTTTTAATTATTCTATCCTAACGCTTATGCGCTGAGAGCTGAAGATTTACTCGTTGCGCTGGCCGCCATGGCCATCATCGTCATCATCGTCATCGTCGTCATCATCGTCATCGCAGTCGTGATGGTGCTTGCAGTCATGACCATGATGTTTGCAGTCATCGCCATGGTGATCGTCATCGCAGTCGTGATCGTGTTTGCAGTCATGGCCATGGTGATCGCAGTCATCGCATTCTTCACAGTCATCATCGTCATCGCACTCCTCAACTTTTACGGTATCCACTATTGTAACCGTGTCGATCCGCAGGATAGTATCGATTCGCAAGAGTGTGTCAATTATGATGAGAGTATCCAGTTGTGTGAATGTATCGATTCGAAGGACCGTATCGAATTGGGTGACGGTGTCTGTTACTGTCACCGTGTCCACCAGTGTTATCGTGTCTTCCAGGAATACGGTATCGAGCGCAAGGGTATCTGTTTTAGTTACCGTATCTGTTTCAGTTACGGTATCAGTCAGGAAGACCGTGTCGAAGATAAAAGTCGTGTCCGGGGGTCGTTCGGGGTTACGATTTGGATCGTCGATACTCTCCAGCGGGCTGGAGCAGGTTACCAGGAGCTGCGCGCACAAAAGCGCTGCGGCCAGACTGAATAAAGGGACTAATTTTCTCACATTCCACCTCCAAAGTTCACATGTGCTGTCACCGAAAGGAGAAACTGGTTATTCTTTGCTTGAGATAACGTTTGCCCTGCGGTGCGATGATTGGACGGGTTGTAAACACCCGTGACCAGCAGAAAATCATTAGGCGCCGCCCGAAGGCCGATTATTGGCCCTTCGGACAGTTTTACGTACTTGAAGAAGGTTTGCGAGATCTCCTCGAAGCGCGCCCAGCCAGCGATTAAACCGACTGTTTTTTCTTCGAAGGGATAAATGGTCAACTGCGCCCTTGCCATTCGACGTTTTGTTTGCAGTGTCGCGCCCTGAAATGTAAAGGAATTATTCCAGAAGGTGTGGCCGAGAACTCCCTCAACCACGACAGTTCTTTTCCATGAGGCGCTGGCGGCGATAAACGGCACTGAGCCAAAGGGCGAGGAGGTAATGCCGGCCCCGAGCTGCAAACCAATCTCATGCCCGGGGGGGGGGCTGTCGAATTCAGGTATTCCGATGGCGGGGCTGATTATTGTCCGGGTTTCGATTGGGGGCCGCAGCGCCAGAGTAGTAATCTGCTCCTGCAGTTCCGTCATCTGCCAGGTGATACGGAGGCTGACATAGCGGTGTATCCCGCCTTCGTCCTTGACGTCAATTGACTGGACGATTATTCGTGTCGGATGCACATCGAAGATGTTCACCAGCGTATTGCGAAGCGCATGCGCCCGGCCCAGCGCCAGCCCGTTGTCCACCCAGTCGCCCGCGGTGAGATGGGCTGGTGCCGGTCTCGCCGAAGGTGTGGCAGTGCAGCCACTCAAATTGAAGATGCCAGCGAGTAGAAGCAAGGCCAGGTAAACGAAGCGGTGCAATCTCGGCAACGTCTTTTTCCTGATTGGTCCTGCGGTCATTTTAAGGCTCCTCACGTTGCGCACGTATCGACAAGTAATCTTTCCAGAACCGTCGGCCGTTTCGGGCGAGCAACGGAAGAGGGTCGGCCTGGCTGAAGTTCTGCATCGTGCGAGCGAAGAGGATGGCAGCGGCGCGATCACCATCTTCCATATACCAGAATTGGGCGATGTCCGTGTAGGCTTTCAGCGACGGCAAGGTGTTCATGTTCATACCCGGGGGGCCACGTCGGTAAAACTCACCGAAGAAGAAAAAAATGTGCTTCTTGTCTCCCAACGGAATCCAACTGACATACAGTGGATCCTTGTCCGGGAGGGCAGTGAGGGTGCAGGGAATTTCCACTGCGCCCGCATTGGGGCCATAGACCACATCTTTTCCTGCCGTGAGTGGCGTCCGCCCGCCGAGCAGCCAGTATCGGAAACCGCCGAAGCTGCCCGTGGCCCGGAATCGACTGGACTGCCGGTTACCGGGACAGAGGTAGGGTTCGTTAGATCGCTCGGCGTAACACACGGAGAGGTGTCCGTCGGCCGGCCAGTCAACGTGCATCCCCACCAGGTATGTTCTAAAAAAGTTGTGTTGAGCGAGGATGACGGCGAATGGTTTTCGTTCGCCCGGCCTGAGCAGCAAGTGGACCGCCCCGTGAATGTCCAGTTCATGCCACTCACTGGGATTACCCGCTAACCGGGCAGGAAATTCCTTGTACCAGGGCAGCCCGGCCGGCAGACCACTCATGGTAAAGACCAGGTTATATTTCAGGATGACGACGTGCTGCGCGATTGGTTCAAACAGGCAAGTGAGGTTGTCGGCA
>JADFNA010000164.1 GCA_022563625.1 Candidatus Zixiibacteriota bacterium | reverse complement strand
CCACCCGTGAAGCCGCGTGCCGTCGGCGCTTTGAAACCTCAACTCCCGGTGGGACAGGCCGAACTGATGCGGATGGTAATAGAAACGGTCGTTGGGCTGGAAGAAGACCCCGTTGCATCCCCCGCACACCGCCAGCAGGGCCAGCACGGCCAGCACTGCGGGCACGGCGCCGCCCGCTCGGGCGGATTTCGGAAACATCGGCGAATGGATCACGCTGGGCTATCCAAGAGATGGGTGAAGCAGGCCCCAGGTTCGCCCGGGGGATTTCAAAACGGGGATTTCGTAGAGGCTCATACCGAACACGAATTCGCGGCGGCGATCTACGCCTCTCCAGTCCAGCCTCAGGTCCAGGTTCTGTCCCAGGCTGTATCTTTGCCGCAGGGCGGCGCGATGCACGACGGCGCGGCCGTCCCCGGCGAAGTAGACCGTCTGCCCGCCGCTGAAGGCCACGCGCCAATCGGGACTGAAATCGGCCAGGACGCCCACGCTGGCCCCGGCGCCGACGCGATAACCCCTGTCGAAGGCTCCGCCGATTTGCACGGCGGGCTCCAGGAAGGCGAAGTAAATTTCGCGGCGCCAGGCGGCCGTCTCCAAGGCCAGCCCGATCCCCCCATCCAGCACGAATGGGGTGCACGGGTCGCAGGCCAGATCGCGGGCGCGCTCCCACCCTGCGCGCACCTTCCAGGAGAATTGCCGGGTCAGGGGCTTGAGGGGAAAGAGGGAGACGATGTCCACCAGGTCCAACCGCTCCCCGCGCGCGCGCTCCTCCCCGGCCGCGCGAGAGTTCAGCGCCACTGATTGTCACCAGTGTACGTGAGACTGTCTGCGGATCACATGCCAGAAACTGCCTGGCGCTGACAATTTGATAACCTGCGTTTTCGAATTCGCGCGTTGTTTCCCGATTGCGCTCATAGACGAAGGCAACCGTCTCTTTGACTGCGAACAAATTCGCCCCGTCGGTCCACTGTTCACGTGTTTGATGCAGCGGCGAATCACCGCCGCATTTTATGCGCGTCGGAAAGTTGTATCCAATGCGCCCCAGAGCCGCAAAAAGTCCGGCATCGGATTTATCAACTTCCGCCACCTTTCCGTTTACCCGTTCATATGTCACTGCGCGCGCGGGAGCCCCTGCGGGAGTGTCCTCAAACAGCGGCGGAAAATAGACACAGTCTTCAGGACCGATAATAGTAAAAACGGTGTCCAGATGCATTGTCGCGCGGTCAGCGGGAATTGAGACGACGATCACCCGCTTGATGCCGCTCTCGCCCAGCAAGCGTTCGGTAAGCGTTTTCACTCCGTTGGGACTGCTTCGCTCGCCGCTGCCAATAATGACTGTCTGATTATCAAGGGCCAGAATATCGCCACCCTCAATGGTATATGCCTCTTCTGCGGTCCCGTCAATTCCATCGAGAATATCAATCACTTTAAGCCCGCTGAAAAGCGCGTGTCGTTCAAACACAAAACGCGCCAGAAGCCCCTCGCGGCGGCGCACCGGCCGCGCCGGATGAGACAGAATGACGGTATCGCCAATGCAGGCGCCGATGTCACGTGTAAACAGAATATTCGGCGCCGGCGGGAAATACCGCTCGTGCGTTGGCAGCGCCCCTGTTGAAACTTCCTGGCCGGAGCCGCTAATCAGAACTTGCGCAAGTTCCGCGGGTCCAACGTCAAGCGCCTCGAATGTCTTTCGAGCGCCAGCCGGAAGGTTTTCCATGATCGCGACCTCGGCCAGCAGCTCCGCGCGGGTAACGGAATCTTGCAATACATCCGAAAGTAAATCTGCAAATTCAATAACGCCGTCCGGGCCGGTGATATGCGCCAGACAGTTGGTGAAGTCTATGTGGTCTTCGCGCGCATGTTTGAGATACAGGATGTCCTCGACAAGGTATTTTTCGGCCATGTTCGGCTCCAGCGGCACCATCTCCCATTCACGCCCGGGCAAGTGTATGATGACCCGCTCCAAGCGGTCGTACTCAGAAATGATTCCGCCGGTGGCTGCTTTTTTCAAATCCACTATCAATTCAACTTTCAAATTACGGTCAAATTACTGGCAAATTACTGGCAAATTACTCTCTTGGCCGAGTGTCTTCAGGCCCGCCCGAATATAAGCCTCTATAAATGGCTGGCAAGGCGCCGGTTGAGAATCCCCTCAATTGTCATTGCGAGGAGTCCGGCGCTAGCCGGACGACGCGGCGATCTGCTTATTGAACCCTGATTTCAGGGCCGTCAGTCGCGTGTTCGATGTTGTTTGTGTTGTCTTTATGTCAACGATTGGTGGGTTAGATTGCGGTAAGTTCATCTGTTCGCGAGGGTTGCGGAGAATTGGGTTCTTTTTCCCTATTTCGTTACATGCGGGGGCGCTTGTTCTCTCAGGATGTTGGATACAGGTGTGGCGCGTGTTTTGGCTGTGTGTGTGAGTTGTTGTTTCATCATATATGGCGTGTGGGTGATTTAGGTGGGGTTTTGTAGGATTTTTGGGGGAATCAGAAACACTTCAGTTAACAAGAGTAGAGTTGTATTAGAAACCTGTCCCAGAGGGGCAGGCCACCCGGCCCGTTTCTTGATCCAACAAAAGGTAAGTCTAAATCTTTGTTGTTACTGCATTTTTTCTTATCTTGCATTATGGACACAGAACAGCTCAGCAATTTGAAGAGGATTGTCATCCAGGCCATGTTTCGAGATGATAATCTTTTAGAAAGGTTGGTGTTGAAAGGCGGAAACGCCCTGGATATCGTCCACGGTTTGTCTGAGCGCGCATCAATAGATTTTGATTTCTCAATAGAAAATGACTTCGATCCCAGCGAAATTCAAGAGATTAGAGATAGGCTTGAAGCTGGAATTGATGCGACATTTCGGGAACACGATCTGCGCATAATTGATTTCAATTTTCAAGAAGTTCCGCAACCAGAACAGCATCACTCTAGTAAGCTAAAGTTTTGGGGTGGATATAACATTACATTCAAGGTTGTAAATTCGGATAGTTACTCCAAATACCAAGGTAATATCGCAGCGCTTCGTAATCACGCTCTTGCCTTTGGACTAAGTCCAACTATTAAAGTAGAGATAAGCAAATGTGAATTCTGCGCCAAGAAAGAAGAGAGAGATTTTGACGGATACACGATATACGTCTACAGCCCAGCAATGCTTTTTGCTGAAAAGCTACGTGCTATCTGTCAGCAGCTACCAGCATATCGGGCCATAGTTGACTCAGGGCACCGCACGGGTCGAGCGCGTGATTTCTTCGACATTTATAGAATAGTGGAGGGGCTGCGTGTGGATGTTACAGATAATGAGACAATGGAACTAATTAAGGTTGTGTTCGCGGCGAAGCAAGTACCACTCCAGCTTCTAAATCACATTGGAGAAATGAAGGAATTGCATGAAGCGGACTATCCTTCTCTCGAGCAATCCGTAAGAAACAGGTCCGAACTTAAACCGTTGAGTTATTACTTTGACTATGTTGATGAGATATGCAAAAAACTAGAACCCCTTTGGAAAGAATAGGCGCCACTCTTCTGAATAGTCCTTCTGCTTAATTCCATGGAAGAGATAGAAGTCATATTGCATGGGTAGTTTCTTCAAGAGCCTGATCTGTTTATCGCTGTAGCATTCGGCTCTTGTAAGGTAAAATCCAATTGCCTGGTGGTAGGGGTAAATATAGTCGAGTTTTTTCAATGTTGATACCAATGCATTTATAGATACTTTCTCAGACGCCAATCGAAACGCCTTCAACACTTCGTACACGCCCCCAGAGTAATATGGACGAACTACTATGTCTATCAGAGTCCTCTCAACATTCGTAACCATTATTGAGGATTCTTCAGTGATGGAGAAGCTAACTACTGCCAAGTTATTGGTGTTCTTACCAGAAAGTACACAAATGTCTGTTCCTTGGTAAGTAGCAATGTTTCGTGAGATTCTTTGGTTTCGTGAGAATGCTTGATTGAGGTTCGCTTGCTCTAATGATCCGGCGGGTTTGGGCTTGATTGATTGCTCTTTGTTAAGAAAGATCGTTTTTGGGATTTGTTCTGTTAGATCATGAATTTGGAGTGCAGTGTAGTGGGAAAAGTATGCGCCCTTCTTGATGGAGTTAACTAACAGGAGAAGTGGAGTTTCGGGACGGTAGAATCGTACTTCTACTCGGCTTGGAAATTTGAATTCTGCTCTTTTGAATTTCATGAGCAAGCAACAGTACCTAATGAACGCATCAGGACGTAGAGTACTTGGAAGATTCAGGTCGCCTCTGTATTTCTCCAGTATACCCTTGAAGTCCTTTTGCATAAGAACTGGAGGCATTTCTGCGAAAATTCTGAGAAGTTGGTGTTTTGCTTTGTCTAGTGATGGTTTCATCATTTTGTGTCGATGGCGATGTAGTATATATACTACATCGCCATCTTGATCACCGAAATCAATTTATGCTATAACATATTGGATACCATTTAGTTACCGTCAAAATTCCCTGAGGTTCATGCAAACAATTACAAGCCATGTAGTATATATACTACATGGCTTGTACTAGAGCAAGTAAAATCACGAGAGATTAGCGACTAACTGCTTATGTTATATGTGCTTACTAAATTGATTATGCATTAGCCGGGATACGATGATAATTTGTTCTAGTTCAAGGAGATACATAGATGTTGGGATTACTCTACAGTTCACTATGTAGTATATATACTACATAGTGAGTCACAGAATTTTGTGACCACGACCATCAACAAAATACTGGTGTTCGATCAGGGAGGTTCTGGAAGTATTCCTTGTGAAAGAGTAGTTTGTTCGAGGTCAATGGAAACACCTCTTGAGCTTGAAAGGACAAAAAAATTCGCTGATTCGAGAAAAAGCTCATGAATAGCATATCACTCAAAGCGCCAGCGAAGATTAACCTGGCGCTGCGTGTCGGAAACAGGCGGGCCGATGGGGGCATGAGATTCGGCGGCACAACAGTCAGGGCTGCCTGGACTACAACAGACAGAGACTCTTCGTCTGTGAAGCGCTGGCCGGGGAACGGATCCCAATACAACGGCTAGAACAAACTCTGTTGATCCGATATCGTAGAACCTATATCAGATCCATCAACCTTCAAACCAGGAGATCAACACCCCTGATGACCGACAAACACCCGAATCAACTGTAACTTAGGTCATGATAACGACTGTAACATATCTCTTGACGACGTACACAAGTGACGCCCC
>JADFNA010000163.1 GCA_022563625.1 Candidatus Zixiibacteriota bacterium | reverse complement strand
CATGTGCTGCGCGTCGTCGAGGGCCTCGCCGGAGAGGTCGCGATGCGAATGGAGCTGATCATCCGGTTTGACTACGGATCGGTTGTTCCCTGGGTGCGGCGATCTGGACACAAACTGATCGCGACCACCGGTCCGGATACGCTGGAACTGCGCACGCCTGTGCGAATCCGTGGCGAAGACCTGACAACGCGCGCCGAGTTTGTCGTGCGGCAGGGCGAGCGCGTTCCGTTCGTGCTCAGCTACCGCGCCTCGCACATGCGCGCCCACTCGGGAATCGCGGCCGAGTCGGCGCTCGAGGCAACGGAAAAATGGTGGCGCGACTGGTCGGCGCGCTGCACCTACACCGGACGCTGGCGCGAAATGGTCCATCGTTCTGCCCTGACACTCAAACTGCTGACCTTCCAGCCAACCGGGGCGATCATCGCCGCGCCAACCTGCAGCCTGCCCGAAGACATGGGCGGAGTCAGGAACTGGGACTATCGCTACACCTGGATTCGCGATGCGGCCTTCACTATCTATGCGCTCTTGCGCATCGGCTTCACTGAAGAAGCCCGCGCGTTCATGGGCTGGCTGGAAGCGCGCTGTCATGATCTCAACCCGGACGGTTCACTGCAAATTATGTACAGCATTGAAGGCCACCGCAAGATCACCGAGGAAACGCTCGACCATCTTGACGGCTATCGCGGATCAAAACCGGTGCGCGTCGGCAACGCCGCCCACAATCAACTGCAACTGGACATTTACGGTGAGCTTCTGGATTCGGTCTATCTCTATAACAAATACGGTTCGCCAATTTCATATGATCTGTGGATGTCGATTCGCACCCTGGTTCAATTTGTCATTAACAACTGGAAAGAACCCGATGAAGGCATCTGGGAAGTTCGCGGAGGCCGGCGGCATTTTGTGTACTCCAAAATGATGTGCTGGGTGGCGATGGACCGGGCGATTCGTCTGGCCGTAAAACGCTCCTTCCCGGCCGACATTCCTCGCTGGCGCAAAGTGCGTGATGAAATCTATAATGACATTATGGAGCATGGCTGGAGCTCCGAACTGCAGAGTTTCACTCAGAGTTACGGTTCAGATTCACTGGATGCGTCAAATCTGGTCATGCCGCTGGTCTTTTTTCTTTCGCCCACCGACCCGCGTATGCTCAAAACGCTCGATGCCATAAACCGCACGCCCGAACGCGGCGGACTGGTCTCCAATTCGCTGGTGCACCGCTATAATGTAGAACACACCGACGACGGACTGCAGGGTGACGAAGGCACGTTCAACATTTGCACCTTCTGGCTGGTCGAGGCGCTGACCCGGGCCGGCAAACTTGATCAGGCCCGCCTGATGTTCGAAAAAATGCTGGGATATGCCAACCATCTGGGACTTTACGCCGAGGAAACCGGCCACAGCGGCGAAGCGCTCGGCAATTTCCCCCAGGCTTTCACCCACCTGGGCCTGATCAGCGCCGCCTTCAATCTTGACCGTTCTCTCGGAAAATCTTCATAACAGGCGGCGCCACAAATTCTTATAGGCAAACCTTGAACTTTTCCTTGATTCTGCGCGTTCTCCAGCCGCAGAAACCTACCAGGACCGCTAGTTCAGATCGAAAGGTATCCCCTGGGACACGAAATAGAAGACACATCCTATGACCATCAACGCGATGGATGACAAATGCAACTTGACACCCTTCTTTGTTAGGCCTTCGAGCGGCTTCCATGGCAGCCACATCTTGGGGTTCAGGTACACCCACGGCTCAGACTTCGGACGCTCCTTTCTCGACAGTATCCCAAGTGCTGCGCCCCCGAGCAGTGAGAGCAAACCTGCTACTAAGAAAAATAGCTCCATAATAACTCCCCCCCTATTCCATTTTTTTCGTTTGCGCTATGTAATTTCGTCCCAGAGCCTTTCTAAGAAACATATAACTACAACGCCAAAACACACATCGCAAACAGCATTGGCCGGCCCGCCGACCGGACACTTAATCAGTGCACATTCACCCGCAAGTAGACACAACCAGTCGGGTATGACATAGCTAAGTTCACCATTGACAATAACAGGATTCTGAAGTATGAGCCAATCCGCAATATCCTGATTGATAAGGAATTGAGAGACAACACAACCCTCACGGTTGTCATGCAGCGAATTCGAAGTTGTATAGAAATTGTCAAAATCATTGAGAGCTTGAACCAAAGGATCACTCGATTGACGAGACATTCCTCCTGAGAGCAGAGCGTCATGTACAGATGCTATTGAGTCAAGGTCGCCGGTGGGGAAGTAGAATGATTCGCCAATACCGTTAATCGTGTACGACTCCGTCACGGACGTGTCTGTAATCCATTGTTCAATCAACATTTCGTCAGCGGGTGTTTTTTCGACAATCGAAAAATGCCCGGGATCATTTGGATCATTCTGCCTGTCAAACTCCCAGAGCAGGGCGCCGCCTGCGTCTGTCAGGGTGGCTCTATATCCGCTGGCTGTTGTACCATAGTTTTGGATTTCGAGGATACGTTGTTCAGGCCACTTGTTAAACGGGTTAGTCTCATCAAAAAATACGTCGATTTCAAAGCGGACTGTCTTTTCCGCCGAAATCAGCTCTTGAGACTGAATCCCAAGTAATCCGCAAGAAAGTTGTGTTGAAAAGAGCGGAACCCAAGGTGGTGGCAATTCTCCCGGTGGCGCCACCAAACTGGGTCCGGGTTGGTTCCCCGGTTCAACTGATGAAATCCGCTCGCTGTCAGCGCTGCAACCGAACCATACCGGTACTGTGATGAGGAGCAGCATTGCGACTGTGATGGCAACTTTGGGCATTTGAACCATTGACGCATTCTTCATGACGACCTCTCTTTCTCGTTGGCGTTATGACTTGCCGCGCCACGTATGTATTACACTTGATATGATCGGCGTGTCATATTGTCAAGCGAAATCCTTGCCTATTTCGTAAGCAAATGATGGTCAACGTGTTGTTGTAGACCAATAATCGGCTTGAGACCGGGTTGCCTGATGTTCGAAAAAATGCTGGGCTATGCCAACCATCTGGGACTTTACGCCGAGCAAACCGGCCACAGCGGCGAAGCGCTCGGCAATTTCCCCCAGGCTTTCACCCACCTGGGCCTGATCAGCGCCGCCTTCAATCTCGACCGTTCTCTCGGAAAATCTTCATAACAGGCGGCGCCACAAATTCTTATCGGCAAACCTTGAACTTTTCCTTTATTCTGCGCGTTCTCCAGCCGCAGAAACCATCCAGAACCGCTAGTTCAGATCGAACGGTATCCCTTGGGACAACAAATAGAAGACACCTCCAATCAAAAACAACTCGATCGATAAAAAATACAGTTTGACACCCTTCTTTGTTAGTCCTTCGATCGCATTCCACGGTAGCCACATCTTAGGGTTCTTCATGGACAACAACGGCCCAGACTTCGTACGCTCCTTTCTCGACAGTATCCCAAGCGTGAAGCCCCCCAGAAGTGAGAGCAAACCTGCCACTAAAAAAAAATATCTTCATAATGACTCCCCCCCCGTATTCCATTTTTTTCGTTTGCGCTATGTAATTTCGCCCCAGAGTCTTTCTAAGACACATATAATTACAACACTAAGACAATGTTTGCAAGCGCAGGTGACCATCTATATTGCCCCGATTAGCTGACTCAGACCAATAATCGGCTTGAGACCGGGTTGCCTGATGATTGCGCTGGCGGCGGCTTTCATTGTATAATGAACAGACGGTTCTTCCGCCATTAATACGCAGAATGAAAATGGAATCGTAACGGACTACCAAATCTTGTCGGCGCATTATGTTGCGCTGCGAACTTAAATAATACAAGGAGGAAGATACTACCATGAAACAAGGACTTTGCAGTGTCGCGCTCTTCATCGCCGGATTGGTTCTCGCCGGGGCGCAGGTGACGGCCGAGGAAATCGCGGTTGATTCAAGGATTACCGACGTAACCGTCTACCCGGCCCAGGCGCAGGTGACTCGCAGCGCAAGCCATCAGCTCAGCGCCGGAGAGCATTCACTCATTTTCGAAAATATACCCGCGGCAGCCCGGACAGCGTCATTTCGGGCCTCGGCCAGCGGGCCGCAGGGACTCACGCTGCTGGGGATGGACCATCGCCTGGTATTTCGCACAGAGGCAACCGATAAGAAAGTTGCCGAACTTGAACGGCGCATCTTGCATCTACGCAATGAAGTAAAACGTGAAATCGACGACAGGCTGGATGTCTTCAACCAGCAGAAAAAATTCCTGGCCACTATTACCCAGAGCGCGACAACAAAGATGACCGAGCAGATCGCCAAAGGCGGCATGCAGGTCACTGAATGGCGTTCGGCCTATGCTTTTGTTTCGGAAGAGCTGCGCGCCGCCAACGATTCAATCCGGATTGTCTCGCTCGAACTGGAAAAAGTGAATGCCGAACTACAAAAACTGACGCGCGAACATAACCAACTAAGAACCACTCGGGCTAAGAGCGCCCGAACAGTCCAGATTGATGTTAATCTACAAAACGCCGGCAAGGTGAGTGTCGAATTGCAGTACGTAATCGGAGGCGCGACCTGGGCGCCGCTGTATGATGCGCGTATGGATGAAGAAACCGGACAGGTGGAACTCAGCTACCTGGCCGAAGTTACACAGCGCACCGGCGAGGATTGGGAGGATGTTAGCCTGGCGCTCTCAACCGCGAACCCGGCATCAGGCACGGGACCAGGGAAAGTTGCGTCGTGGATACTTGCATCACTGCCCTCCTCGGGAATCTTGGGACAGATCAGCGGTGGACGCTCTGGTGAAGTAGCCTATGTAATTGAGGGAGTCAACATTCGTGACGATCTAGACCAATCAGCCCTGAAAAAGTCAGCCGTGACAGTGGACGAACTTCTCGAGATAGTCGCTCGAGTCCCAACTACAACGGTAATCACCGGGTCATATTCCACCACTTTCAACATTGAACGAAAAGAATCTATCCCCTCGGGAGAAAAAGCCGTCCGGACCTCAATCGGAAGCTGGCCGCTGGAATCGGAAGTTGAATTGATCTGCCGTCCACGCAATCGCGAAGGCGTCTATCGGCTGGTAACGCTTACCAACCAGGACGACGCCCCCTTGATGCCCGGCGCTGTGTCCATTTTCGCAGCAACCGACTTTCTGGGAAACGCGCGAATTTCCGACCTGATAACCCCGTCGCAGGAATTCAAACTTCCGTTCGGCCTGGACAAC
>JADFNA010000162.1 GCA_022563625.1 Candidatus Zixiibacteriota bacterium | reverse complement strand
ACCGGAGGTCTCTAGCGGACCGAGTAGGGAAAGGTCCAGATCTCGCCAAAATCGAATATATGACTGGTGTCTAAGAAGGTAGAATCAGGCTCCGTGGTGACAATCTGACTGTCAACAATCGTGTCGATCTCAAAAACGATGGTATCGTCAACAAATCTGGTTTCTGTTATGGTATCGACTCTTGTTACCAGACACGGGCTAACGGAACAGTCAAATAGTGTCTCGTATCGAAAGAACGTTTCGAGCACTTCGTAATCAATTTCGAGAGTTGTATCAATCGTAGTATCGGGAGGTATGATCGGAACGATGCTCAACGTTTCAAGAAAGAATTCCCACAACGAATCAATGATTATCTCCGGGCCGGACTGAAAAGTCATCAGGTGGAAAAACCGGTTTGCGTCGGGTTCGGGGATAACAAACGAATACTTATACCTGCCTCCGGCAATATTCACAGGCTCCAACTGCCTGAACCCCTGCGCGGTCCGCGCGAAAACACTGAATTTTTGCCTGAGGGTTTCAATTTCTACCCGGTCTCCCGAACGCAAAGCGTCAATATGGGTGAATAGAGTGAAGTCTTCCAGGTTCTGAGGAAGGACTTCTCTTGTCTTATTACTAATAATTCGTGGAACTCCCCCGCTCGCCGGAATAACTCTGATTTTCACATCGGAGCCAATCAGCGCCAGCGGTTTGCCGGTGTTGTAACCGACCAGCTCCCAGCCGAGATATAGCGCGTTATCGTCCCGCGATTTGAAAAGCAGCGCCTGGCGATCAATAATTCCGTCCCACAGCTTGAACAAATCCGGCTGGCCGTTTAGCTTTTGCAGGTAATCGCCAAGAAACTCGTCTTTGACTATGGCTCTCGCGACAAATATCAGGCCAAAGTTTTCGATCTCGAACGGACGGACAAAAACAGACGCAGAAAGGGGAAATCGCCTTTTCTCGGTGAAAAACAATCTGCGCAATTCGCTGGAGGAACTATCGACAAGTATTGAGTCTGAAGGGAAAATCTGAGCGTCAAAAATCTCGCGCGCATCAAGATTATTCTCCATCAGGCTCACAATCTCTGCTTCGTCGGTTAAAACCTCATTATTAGGCTTTTCGCAGGCATATGCCAAAAGGACGGCGCTCAGGCTGAACAGCGTCAGACCAAGCAGGGTCTTCGACGATTTCGCTATGTGGTTTTCTCTGGCCATAATACCCATTATACTTTTACACTAGAACAACTTCGTTGACCCATCAGTTCCGGGACAGCACAGGGGTCCGAGAATCTGAATATCAGCGCACCCGAGAGCGGTTTTTCTTTTTTGTCTGCCGCAGCCGGTCTTTGATGACCTTGATTTCGTCGCGGGCCTGCGCCGCCAGCTCGAAATCCAGATTGTCTGAGGCTTTTTTCATTTCGCCTGTCAGATAGGAGATTTGGTCTTCTGAGGCCATTTTTTCAAACGTATCCGGTTTGCGCAGAGTTTTTTGTTCATCAATCGTCTTCGAATCGGCAAAGCGGGTGGCCTGCAGGACTTCCTCGCGTGATTTGACGATTGTCTCCGGAGTTATACTGTGTTTCTCATTGTACGCCAACTGCTTGGCGCGCCTGCGCTCGGTTTCGTCAAGCGCCAGTTTCATAGAATCGGTGACTTTGTCGGCATAGAAAATCACTAGGCCTGCTACATTCCGGGCCGCCCTGCCGGCCGTTTGAATCAACGAACGGCCGCTGCGCAGAAACCCCTCCTTGTCGGCGTCCAAAATCGCCACCAATGACACTTCGGGCAAATCAAGCCCCTCTCTCAGCAAGTTGACCCCGACCAGAACGTCAAAATCACCCAATCTGAGGCCGCGAATGATCGCCGTGCGGTCAATCGCATCAATTTCACTGTGCAAATATCGTACCCGCACATTCATCTTCTGCAGGTAATCAGTCAAATCCTCAGACATCCGCTTGGTCAGGGTCGTCACCAGGGAGCGCTCACCTTTCGCGGCCCGCTCCCTGACCCGTTCGAGCAAGTCATCCACCTGCGTCCCCAGCGGGAGTACGATGATTTCCGGGTCCATCAGCCCGGTCGGACGAATCACCTGCTCAACCACCACCCCGTGGGTCTTTTCCAGCTCATAGTCAGCCGGGGTGGCGGAAATATAGATGGTCTGGCCTGTCACCCGCTCAAACTCCTCAAACAACAGCGGACGATTATCCAGAGCAGAGGGGAGTCTAAAACCGTGCTCAACCAGGACCATCTTGCGCGAACGATCCCCGGCGTGCATCGCCCGCACCTGCGGGATAGCCTGATGAGACTCATCAATCATCAGCAGCATTTCTTCGGGGAAAAAGTCTATCAGCGTGTAGGGCCTGTCACCTTCATTGCGCCCGGTCAGATAACGGGAGTAGTTTTCAATCCCCGAGCAGTAGCCGATCTCCTTGATCATTTCAATGTCATAGTTGGTGCGCATCTCAATCCGCTGGGCCTCAAGCAGTTTGTCTTCAGAACGGAAATACGCCAGCCGCTCTTTCAGCTCCTGTTTGATACTTTCAATCGCCGAACGCACTTTGGGGCGGGTAGTGACAAAATGCTTGGCCGGATAAATCGCCACCTTTTGCCGCTGGCTGATCACCTCGCCGGTCAATGGATCAAACTCGCTGATTCTCTCCAGTTCGTCACCAAACAGCTCAATCCTGAGGGCCGTCTCGGCATAGGCCGGGATCAGTTCAAGCGTATCACCGCGCACCCGAAATGTGCCCCGGCTAAAGTCAATGTCATTTCGGCTGTAGTGGATGTTGATCAGGTTACGAATCAATTTGTCCCGATCGATCCGCTGGCCGACCTCGAGAAACTGCAGCAGATTTCGATAATCCTCAGGGGAACCCAGGCCATAAATACACGAAACCGAGGAGACAATGATGACATCCGGGCGGTCCAAAAGCGAAGCCGTGGCCCTCAGGCGCAGACGATCAATGTCTTCATTTATCATCGTATCTTTTTCGATATACGTATCGGTCGACGGCATATATGCCTCGGGCTGATAGTAGTCGTAATAACTGACGAAAAATTCGACTGCGTTATGCGGGAAAAAGGACTTGAATTCACCATACAACTGGGCGGCCAGGGTTTTGTTGTGGGATAGCACGAGCGTCGGTCGGCCGAGATTCCTGATAACATTGGCCATAGTAAACGTCTTGCCCGAACCGGTCACACCCAGCAGGGTCTGGAACGGGGTCCCGGCCTCCAATTCACGGGTCAATTCAGCTATGGCCTGCGGCTGGTCACCGGTGGGACTGAAATCCGAAACCAGCTTGAAATCAGCTCTGCCGAGCGGCTCAGGCCTGACATAAACTGTTTCAGATGACTCTCTAGAGTGTGATTCTATGACTTTTTCTTGTTTCGACACGTTTCGCTCAACCACAAAAGTTGTCTGTAACTTATTGTTATACAACAGCGTATGCGAAAGGATCAAATGGTTCTTGAACTTCGCTTAGCGCTCGCGACACCCCTGCTCTCAGTATACCCCGAAGGCGAAAGAGCGCAACCGCAAAGTAAAGAGCGGACGCAATCCAAGTGTATCACTAATTCGCGCCAAAATGCCCGAATCGGGATTCGCCGCCCGCCCCCCGAACCGCCGGCCTTAAATTGGAACCCGCGTCGCCCCTCGACGTGTAAAGGACAGTCGCGTCGATGCCCGAGAGACAACAACTCGGCTCATGAGCGCCTTGATCAGCGGTGACCGGGACCTCAAAGACTTTTTGGGAATCCGACAAAGGAAACCAGCGAAGGATAGCGCCGTAGGAAACCGTTGTGGGAAACAAGCTTGACACAGCAAAGGAAATCCTTAGTTTGTGCCCTGCCGCGGCCCGAAGAGCGCTCTGGCCCGGCTTGTCTGTTCAATCGGCAGCCCATAGAGACCCGCGCCGATCAATTTGAGACAGCGGAAAAATAGACCACGAAAGCGCTGATAGGATAATTGATAGTGAACCCTCGCTCAGGCAATCGGGTTATTTACAGATAGGAAGTGATGATGAAATACGCGATAATTGAAAGCGGAAGCCTGCAGCGGCGGGTCAGCGTGGGTGACACCATCCGTGTCGAAAAATTGGCTGAGCCATCCGGCGCCAGAGTCTCGCTTGACAAAGTATTGCTGGTCAAAGACGGCGCCGAACTGCTGGTTGGCTCACCGTTTGTGGAAAACGCCAGAGTTGAAGCGGTCGTCTCCGGCGAGGGGCTTGCCGAAAAAGTCCTGGTCTTCAAAAAGAGACGACGGACCAAATATCGCCGCCTGCGCGGTCATCGCCAGCAGTACAGCGAATTGCAGATCAAGAAGATCACCGTTGCCTGATCGGCAGCCCTGGCTGATAAAGAACCTTACCGGCGATTCGTTGAAGCGCCCTCTCCCGCAAAGCGTATTGACCGCTGTCGCCTCCCTCAGGCTTCATCAAAAGCGGATGCAGAGAAATTACATAATGAGACATACACCGCGAGAATCCCAACTGTCTTTCAAAGCGCCACAAACGCAGTTCCGCCTCTCATCCGCCCTGGCAGTCTGCCTGGCGCTACTTTTTCTCAGTTCGCCAAAATTGTCCGCCCAGTCCGCCCCCACAGCGCTGACCATAGTCGAAGTTGAAGTAGTCGGCGCAAAAAACACTTCGACCGACTTAATCAAGTCCGTGGCCGCGCTGCTTCCGGGTTCCCAGCTCAACAGCGCGGTGATTCGCGATGCGGTTATCCGTCTTGACGGACTGGCATTGTTTGATGATGTAATGGTCAAAGTCGAGGAAGTTCCGGGCGGCGCCAAACTATATATCGTCGTCGACGAACGCGCCCGGCTGGCAAAAATAAGTTACACCGGAAACGACAAACTCAATAACGACGACCTCGATGACGCCGTGAAGCTCAACGAAGGGGCGTATGTATCCAGGTTTACGATTTATTCCAAGAAGCATGACATCTTGCGCGCGTACGCAAACAAGGGATACTACCTGACCGAAGTTGACTACGCCCTTACATACACTCCCGACAGCGCCGGTATTTCGGTGAATTTCACTATCACCGAAAATGGAAAAGTGAAAGTCCGCACGGTCAGTATCTCCGGGACAGTCCAGATGGACTCTTCAGCTCTGGTCGGCGCCATGAGCAACCGCAAAAAGGGATTTCTGAGCAGCTCCAATTTTAACAAAGACAAATACCAGCAAGACCTGGAGAATGTCATCGCCGAATATCACAAGAACG
>JADFNA010000161.1 GCA_022563625.1 Candidatus Zixiibacteriota bacterium | reverse complement strand
CTAGCCGCTATATCAAGCTGATAGTCGCCGGACTGGTCGGCGCAGAGCTGGTGTATGTTCTTGCAAAAACCTCGCAGGTAAAAATGAACTTCGGCGCCCTGACAGAATCACTGGCGGATTTCGGTGGTGTCAGGCCGGTGGCCGAACTGCTGTATTCCAAGTACCTGTACGGATTTGAATTAACCTCAATTCTGCTTCTGGCGGCGATTGTCGGCGCCGTGGTTCTGGCGCTGAGAAAAGATGAACCGGAAACGAATAGTGACTCATGATTACGGCCCTTGCAAGACCTGCAGCGAGCAGGGATGACTGAACAATGGAAAGCATGACACTTGGCGCAGAGCACTTTCTGATTGTGTCGGCGCTGCTGTTTATCACGGGAGTGGCAGGCGTGCTGATTTCCCGCAATCTGATTATCATTTTTATGTCAGTTGAATTGATGCTCAACGCGGGAAATCTGGCCTTAATAACATTCTCGCGCATGCACGGAAATCTCGACGGACATGTTATGGTGTTTTTGACACTGACTGTGGCTGCGGCCGAAGCGGCAGTCGGCCTGGCGTTGATTATCACCCTCTACCGGCGGCGCGGAACAATTGACGCCGCAAAGTTCAACATTCTCAAATGGTAACTGCAAGCGCGTAGAGACTGAATCCTGAGAAGCAATGAACACACTTTTACCCATCATCCCTCTGGCGCCACTGGCCGGTTTTCTGGTGAACTTCGTTTTTGCCGGGAAACTTTCCAAACGAACTGTGTCACTGGTTGCCTGCGGATCAGTTTTTGTCTTGCTGGCGATATCAATAAAACTATTTTTTGACCTGCTGTCATTGCCGGCCGATGAGCGGGTAATCAAGGATGTCTGGTTCAACTGGATGAGCGTTGGATCATTTTCGGTGGACTTTTCGTTCCTGCTCGATCCGCTTTCGGCGATTATGGTCCTGGTCGTCTCCGGTGTGGGTTTATTGATTCACATCTACTCAATTGGCTACATGTCAAATGATCCCGGCTATGGGCGCTATTTTTCGTACTTGAATCTGTTCACATTTTCCATGCTGACACTCGTTCTGGCGGGTAACTTCCTGTTGATGTTTGTAGGCTGGGAGGGAGTGGGATTGTGTTCGTATCTGTTGATCGGCTTCTGGTTTGAACGACAGTCAGCCTCTGACGCCGGCAAGAAAGCGTTTATCGTCAACCGTATCGGTGATTTTGGAATGCTGTTGGGCATGTTTATCATTTTCTGGGCAGTCGGCTCACTCGATTTCCAAACAGTATTCGCCAAAGCGCCGGTCGCGTTTGCCGCTGGAGGAGGCCTGATTACCGCCGCAACACTGATGTTATTCCTCGGCGCCGCAGGGAAATCCGCTCAGATTCCGCTCTATGTCTGGCTGCCTGACGCTATGGAGGGGCCGACGCCGGTCTCGGCGTTGATCCATGCCGCGACTATGGTAACCGCCGGTGTTTATTTACTGGCGCGAACTTCCATACTGTTTGTTATGGCGCCGACAACAATGCTTGTCGTTGCCATTGTTGGCTGCGCCACGGCGTTTTTTGCCGCAACAATCGGACTATTTCAAAACGACATCAAACGTGTCCTGGCATATTCAACAATCAGCCAGCTGGGCTATATGTTCATGGCCTGCGGTGTGGCGGCGTTTGGCGCCGGGATATTTCATTTGATGACACATGCGTTTTTCAAGGCGCTGCTGTTCCTGGGCGCCGGATCGGTGATCCATGCCATGTCAAATGAGCAGGACATGCGCAAAATGGGCGGCCTGAAAAAATACCTGCCGACGACCTACTTGACATTCATTGTCGCAACTCTGGCGATCTCAGGTATTCCCGGAATGTCCGGTTTTTTCTCCAAAGATGAAATCCTGTGGAAATCATTCAGCTCAGAGTATGGCCATCCGATTTTCTGGGTTGTGGGGCTTATCACAGCGCTGCTGACAGCTTTTTATATGTTTCGCCTGGTGTATATGACATTTTTCGGAAAAGAACGCATGGATGAAAAGACAAAATCACATCTGCATGAATCACCGAGAGTGATGACGGTCCCGCTTGTCATACTGGCTGTCTTGTCTGTGATCGGCGGCTGGATCGGCATCCCGCATATTTTTGGCGCCACAAATTACTTTGAACTCTGGCTGGCGCCCGTGTTTGCCCAAACAGAGGGCCTGATCAGTTCAGGCGCTGTCCACGGGGCTGTTTCAACCGAATGGACATTGATGATCACTGCCGTGGTGTTGATTGTCGGATCAATTTTGCTGGCCCGCCACTATTTCCTCAAACATCCCGAAAGCGCCGAAAAGGCAAAAGAATCTTTTGCGGGCCTGCATCGCCTGCTGTATGGTAAATACTTCATTGACGAACTGTATCAGAAATTTATCATCCGCCCGATCCATGTCTTCTCGCTGGCGCTATGGAAAATTGTGGATGTGGTAATAATCGACGGACTGATAAACGGTGGAGCATATCTCGTTGGCGGTGTATCCAAAGTTCTGCGGCTGGTTCAAACAGGCCGGCTGACGTCATATGCCACCGCTTTCACAATCGGTGTTCTCATTCTGGCCGGGGCTGCATTGATAGCTTATGTCAGCGGGACATCACTCACCTCTCTGGGACAACGTTGAAAATTAACGCGGCGTAAATATGTTCGAATCACAAATACTCAGCTGGCTTGTTTTTCTGCCGGTACTTGGCGCTCTGGCGATGCCTCTGGCCAGGAATGACAAGGGCGCAAAAATTCTGGCGCTGGCTGTCAGCGGCTTGACAATGCTGATCTCGTTCTGGCTCTGGGTGGCATTCATCGACGGATCCAGCCGTATGCAATTCGAAATCAATCTGCCCTGGGCTACGGACCTGGGCATCCGCTATCACCTCGGCCTCGATGGGTTGTCGCTGGTGCTGATTGTCATGACAACAGCGCTGTCCTTTCTGGCCATACTGAGTTCATGGAACACTATCAAAGATTCAGTCAAGGGTTTCTATGCTTCACTGCTGATTCTGTTAACCGGAATGATCGGTGTTTTTGTCTCGCTGGATCTGTTCTTATTCTATGTTTTCTGGGAAGTCATGCTGATTCCCATGTACTTCCTGATCGGTATCTGGGGCGGACCCCGGCGTATTTACGCATCGATCAAGTTTGTTCTGTTCACCATGTTCGGCTCGCTTCTGATGTTAGTGGCCCTGCTCTATCTCTACTTTGAATATCATGCGCAAACCGGCGTGTATAGTTTCGACCTGCTTTCGATGTATGATCTCAACATAGCGCCCGGACCGCAGGGGCTGTTGTTCCTGGCTTTCGGGCTGGCCTTTGCTATAAAAGTCCCTATCTGGCCGCTGCATACCTGGCTGCCCGATGCGCATGTGCAGGCGCCGACTGCCGGTTCGGTGATTCTGGCCGGTGTGCTGCTGAAAATGGGCGCCTACGGGTTCCTGCGTATTTGCCTGCCGATTTTCCCCGAGGCCTCGCTTGATTATGCGCCCCTGATGATAACTCTGGCGATTATCGGTATCATTTATGGAGCGCTGGTGGCAATGGTCCAAAAAGATGTCAAGTCGCTGGTGGCGTTTTCGTCGGTGTCGCATCTGGGGTTTGTTATGCTCGGTATTTTCGCATTTAACCTGGAAGGCATGGAGGGGTCCGTGCTGCAGATGGTTAACCACGGCATCTCCACCGGCGCTTTGTTCCTGATTGTCGGGATGCTTTACGAACGGAGGCATACACGCATGATTTCAGAATTTGGAGGTCTCGCTAAAGTTATGCCGGTGTTTGCCACGGCGTTCATGATCATAACGCTCTCTTCAATCGGCCTGCCGCTGACCAACGGCTTTGTGGGAGAGTTTATGATTCTGCTTGGCGCATTCAAGGCCAACTGGGTATACGGTGCGCTGGCGACCACGGGTGTTGTGCTGGCCGCGGTGTATATGCTGTGGATGTTCCAGCGGGTCATCTGGGGCAAACTGGACAACGAAGAAAACAAAAAACTGCTGGATCTGACAACTCTGGAGAAAGCCGTACTCCTTCCGCTGATAGTCGTAATATTCTGGATTGGCCTGGCGCCGAATGCGATGTTCGAAAAAATTGAACCGCCCGTTGCGCGAATCCTGATGGAAGTCAAACGCGCCGACAATGCGCGCGAGTATTTCGGCGAAGAAATGTTTGAGGAACAAACGCCAGGGACCCTCTCCTCAGGCGGGGCTTCTGCGGAAAACTTTGTAAGAGAATAAATGAGTTATGGGCCACATCGGTCGAAAGCTTTTGCGCTCCGGCCAAACTACTCGGGAGATTCATCATGACAGACACAACTGCAACTGAAGTGACAATTTACATTAAACCTGGCTGCCCGTATTGCGCGGCTGCGGTGCAGGATTTCAAAGACAGAGGCGTTGCGTATACCGAGTTGGATGTCAAATCCGATAAGTCAATTGCCACAAAAGCTAAAGAACTGGCCGGGGGAAAGAAAGTTGTGCCGGTTATTGTCGAGGACGGCGAAGTCAAGCTCGGCTTCGGAGGCTCGTGAGGCTTCTGAATTGATTGCGGCCGTGCGCCGCTGAAGGCTATTGAGTGATGATGTACATGCCTCATGATGTTGTGATTGTTGGCTACTGGCGAAAAGAGACGGTAAGTCCGGTAAGGATAAAACGCTAAGGATGACATGGAGAAAATCGATCTAACAGGCGACAATCTGAATTTCAGCCTGCTGGCGCCGGAAATCACACTGGCGCTGGGATGTTTCGTGATTCTACTTTTGGGAGTAACCCGCCGGGGAAAAGCTATTTCCTTTGAGCTTGGAATATCCGCCTTGTTGATTTCACTCTGGCTGGCTGTCAATCAATGGGACATGAACGTCTCTGGATTTTTTGGCATGGTCACCCGTGACAATTTCTCCACTTTGTATAACTTCATATTCATCCTGTCCGGTATTATCACGCTTCTGATCTCGCGCAGTTATATGCGCGCCCGCAAAATCGAACGGCCAGAATATTATGCCCTGATACTACTTTCTATTTTCGGCATGATGGTCATGGCGTCCTCCTTTGATTTGATAATTATCTTTCTTGGCCTGGAAATCATGTCTATGCCGCTGTATGTCATGGCCGGGTTGGACCGCAATAACCCGAAATCGAACGAAGCGGCAATCAAGTATTTTATCATGGGCGCCTTCGCCACCGGTTTTTTGCTGTACGGCATAGCTCTGGTGTATGGCGCCGCGGGTACGA
>JADFNA010000160.1 GCA_022563625.1 Candidatus Zixiibacteriota bacterium | reverse complement strand
GCCCGGTACTGATTCCGGTCCATCCACGTACGCGCAACTCACTAAAACGCCATCGCCTGATCGGCGCGCTTCGTTCAATGAAGCATGTGCAGGTGGTAGATCCGCTTCCATACCTTGATCTTTTATCCCTCGTCAGCCATGCCTCAACTGTTGTGACAGATTCGGGAGGACTGCAAAAGGAAGCGGTTTTCCTGGGGACAAAATGTTTGACCATGCGGGACACTACCGAGTGGCCGGAAACACTGCGCTCGGGCAATCACCTCATCGGTTTCTCGCACAAGAAAATGAATCAGGCGCTGAATGCGCCCCACAAAGCCCGGCGGATACCCTGGAAAGTAAACGGCAAGGCCCCGTCAGAGCTTATCATCAACGCACTCACCGAGTTTCTCCAACATTGATTCGGCGCTGGCGCTTCTGCATATTGTGACGTAATGAAAGTCCCGTTTTTCAAACTGACCATTGACAGGGCTGACCGGCGCGAGATCACCAAGACACTCGACAGCGGATGGTTGACCACCGGCCCGCGCTGCGCCGAACTTGAGACGCTGGTCCACAATCAGGCCGGCGCCGGGCATCCGGTTGCGCTCTCATCAGCCACCGCCGGGCTTCATCTGGCTCTGCTGGCGCTGGATGTCGGTCCCGGCGATGAAGTGATAACGACCGGCTTTACATTTTCTGCGACAGTCGCGGCGATTTTGTATGTCGGCGCAACTCCGGTCCTGGCGGACATTGATCCGGAGACACTTAATCTCGACCCTGAATGTGTTCGACAAAAAATTACTGGAAAAACAAAAGCGGTCATATCAGTCGACATCGCCGGCCTGCCGTGTGACTATCGAGCGCTCGGCGCGCTATGCCGCAAGCATAAATTAAAACTGATCTGCGATGCGGCCCATTCGCTGGGCGCAGAAGCGCAGGGCAAAACTGTGGGGAACTTCGGTGATGTTACTGTTTTCAGTTTTTATTCAACCAAGACTGTCACAACCGCCGAGGGCGGCCTGGCGCTGTGCCGCAGCCGAAAAACCGCCGACCGAATTCGCAGACTCTCCCTGCATGGCATGGATCGCACAACATTTTCCCGGGACAAGAAATCCGACTGGCGCTATGATGTAACAGAGCTGGGATTCAAGTACAATCTGTCTGACTTATCAGCCGCGCTGGGCGTGGCGCGTATGAAGCGCCTCGATTCGCTGCTGTCTTCGCGCGCGCAGGCCGCCGGCAGGTACGACCTGGCGCTGGAGCCACTGGCTGATCTGATTGACCTGCCGCCCAGGCCATATCAGTTTTTTCAGGCCTGGCACTTATACATTATCAAGCTAAAAACAAAGCGCTGGCGTATCAGCCGGGACACGTTCATCAGCGAGATGAAACGACAGGGTATCGGGACAGGGGTCCACTATATCCCTGTCTATCATCTTTCAGCCTTTGCCCGGATACTCAAGGTCAAGCCCGGGTCACTCCCGCATACTGAGCGGGCGTTTTCTCATGTCGTCTCGCTGCCACTGTATCCGGAACTAAAGGCCGCTGACATCAAAATAGTTGCCAGCGCCGTGTCCGAGGTGGCCAGGCGCTTTGCCAGCGCTGGACAAGATACAGAACAGGGCGCGAAAGAAGATGCGCTGAAAATGGTTGACAAACCGCTCCCGCCGGGGCAGCATTAGCATACTATGCCGGCCATCAATCCTTTCAAACCCGGAATTGATTTCAGCTTTCGTGGAGTTGTGGCAGTTCCGGCCAGAGCGCTGGAACTCAAAAAAGTCTTCATCGGCGCGCTTTCATTACTTGCAGCGCTGGCGCTTTATAATGCATTCACATACCTGGCGGTCCTTGTCGACGGACTTTCGATCAGTTCAACTTTTGAGCGTCATGCGTTTTTCCCGTTTGATTCAATTAATTTCATCTCGTTCTGGGCAAAGGTGGTTCATATACTTGGTATCGTGGCCGCAGCAGGAACAATTATGACCGGTTCACTGGCAATCGGGATCATCAACATTGAAGAGCTGCGCGGCCATCGTCTGTATGGCGCCCGCGAGGCGCTTCGCTTTGCGTTTTCCCGCGCTTCAAACATGTTCTTTGCGCTGTTGACACTGGCTGTCTTCACCCTGATCATTTCAGCCTTGTTGAGCGTTCTGGGACTGTTGGCGAGAATTCCTTTTATTGGTGAATCTATTTTCGCGGTTTTATTTGTCCTGCCTGGATTTGTTACGGCGATACTAATTACACTGGTTATCGTTGTATTTTTTCTATCATTTCTGACACTCCCGGCTGCGGCCGCTGCCGACCGGATTGGCGAGACATTCACCGCAATCCTTGAATCTTTTTCCACAGTCATTCGCCAGCCGTTTCGCTGGGCGGGCTACACACTGTATACCATCGCCTCCGGCAAGCTTTGCGTCTGGATACTGGCGCTGTTTAGTTTGCTGACAGTAAAATTTCTCGGCGCCGTCACCGCCTTAACCGGCGGCGAAACGGTAGGCGAAACAATAGCCGGCGGCGCCCGGCTCTTGCCGCTTAAATCGTGGCTGGTCAGTTTCACGTTTGATCTCTGGCCGAAACTTGACAGTCTGCTCGGATTCAATCCGGGAGTTGATGTCACACGGCTGGGCAAAGGCGGCGAGGAAACGTTCGCGGCGTATCTGATGGCTGTTTCTCTGCTGCTTATTTTCGCTTATATCTGGGGCTATGGCGTGTCAATTATCGCCACCGGGCAGGCGTACATATATGTCATTCTGCGAAAGTTCCGCGATGACTATGACATCACGGCCGAAGACCCGTTGTTCATGGAAGAAGAGTGGATCAATCCGCCGCTTGACGAAACAATCAAAGAGTTCTCCGCTAAGAAACCCGACGTGTCGTCAGAACCAGTCGGCGAGACAGAGCAAGATGACGGATTGCATGACCGGGAAACATAAACTACGCTCACAGCGTTCTGAACATGAATATATCACAAGATTATCTTGAGTGAGGCTGAAATGGGATTCTGGGAAAATTTCTGGTTGTTTGTACCGCCAATAGCGCTGGTTGCCGCAGGGTTTGTGTATTTGTTCCTCACCCGAAATGAAACCGGGGGCGCAAAGTAACAATGGAATCATCAAGCGCCACATTAATCGGTTTTGTCACATATCTGGTGATCATCTTTGTGGTCGGACTGCTGACGTTCCGCTATAACAAGACGATCTCCGATTATGTGCTGGCCGGGCGCCGCCTGGGAATCTGGGTTGTGACATTTTCCGAGCGCGCCTCGGGGGAATCAGCCTGGCTGTTGCTGGGGCTGCCCGCGGCGCTGTTCGCCACGGGGCTGTTGAATGTCTGGGTCTCGATCGGCTGCTGCACCGGGATTCTCATTTCATGGATTGCCATCGCCAAACCGTTGCGCGAACAGTCAGAAAAATTTAGCGCGATTACTCTCCCGGAATATTTTGAAAATCGTTTCAATGACACATCGCACACCATCAAATATGTCGC
The DNA here is from genome assembly GCA_022563625.1 of Candidatus Zixiibacteriota bacterium. Classification (GTDB taxonomy): domain Bacteria; phylum Zixibacteria; class MSB-5A5; order GN15; family JACZUZ01; genus JADFNA01. The sequence goes on along the minus strand of JADFNA010000160.1, from coordinate 1,783 downwards.
CGCTACAATTATTGTCATCTTTTTCACCTTTTATGTCGCCGCGCAGTTTATTGGAGCCGGTAAAGTTCTCGAAGCGACATTTGGAATTGATCGACAGTGGGGCATGATGCTCGGAGTCGGGATCATTTTGTTTTACACCATCATGGGCGGATTTATGGCTGTGGCCTGGACAGACTTTGTGCAGGCGTTTCTGATGATCGGCACATTGGTCATTTTACCGGTGGCTATTTTGATTGAGATTGGCGGCTGGGGCGCCGTTGAAACATTCGTCGCCGGATCAGAGATGGCCGGGTATGCTTCAATCACCGGTGGCAAAACCGGTTTGGCGGCGGTCTTATTGATTGCCACCGGCCTGGGATGGGGATTCGGGTATATGGCACAGCCGCATTTGTTGGTGCGTTTTATGGCGGTCAAAAACCCCGCTGAACTGCGCAAAGGCGCCGCAATCGGCATCACCTGGGCTGTGGTCGCGTTTTGGGGCGCCATGTTTATCGGGCTGTTCGGCGCGGTTTACATGGCCGGACAAACGCTGGATGATCCCGAACTGCTCATGCCGCTTCTGGCCAATCAACTTCTACCCGGCTGGTTGGCCGGCATACTGATCTCCGGGGCCATCGCCGCCATGATGTCCACCGCTGACAGCCAGCTTCTGGTGGCCACTTCCGCGGTGGCCGAGGATGTCTATCATGGATCAATCAACCCCGGCGCCGGTGATCGCCGCCTGGTGTTGATATCACGTATTACGACACTGGTCATCGGCCTGGTGGCGTTCGGTATTGCTTACTATGCCTGGAAAGAGAACAAAGACTTTGTGTTTTCAATTGTAGGTTTCGCCTGGTCCGGTCTCGGCTCGGCCTTCGGCCCGGCGCTGCTGTTTACACTATGGTGGAAAAAGACCACACGCCAGGGCGTCTTAGCCGGAATGTTGACCGGATCGATAGTGACAATCATCTGGCGTAACATAGACTATCTCAAAAACGGCATAGCCGGAGTAGGCCTATTCGAAATAGTCCCGGCGTTCCTACTCGCAGCTCTGGCAGTCTGGCTGGTCAGTAATGCGACTTACAAAGAAACACCGAGACGAGTGTAGCCTCCGCGAGTCTTGCAGGTCAGGCGCCCTGCGCTCGTGACGACGAGAAAACTGAAGGAATTACCATTGCTAAGTATTAGCGACGAAGGCATAGAAGCAAGACTCGCGGAACTTGCGGAGCGAGACAAAGCCGATGAGAGTGCCCTGTCCGATGAGGAATTGTTTGAACTAGCTTCACTCAATGCGTTCACAAATAGAGATTGGGACGCTGGTCTGACAATGGAACGTTCTGCTGAACGAACTCCGAATGACCCATCAGTGGTTTTGATGTGGTGTTACTGGGCTTGGGTTGATCCACGAGCTCTCTGTGGAGGCCGCGGAGACAACCAGTTTAGGGAACAAATATACGACACACTAAACCGAATCTCGAAAACCCATCCGTCACGTCAGGGCGATGTTGAATTCCTGTTAGGTCTTAATATGGTAAATGAAGACCCTGAGCCAGATTGGACCGCAATTGTGCAACATTACAAGCGCTCGACTGAATTAGCGCCCGACTGGGTGGCTAATTGGCAATCGCTGGGGTTCGCGTTAGAGCGGCTTGGGTTGTACTCGGCAGCTGAGGAATCTCTCCGCAAGGCGCTCAATAATGTAAGTGAACCTGACTCGGACTGGACAATCGATAGGCATAATTAGGAAGGATGGATAACAAGCAGAGGCGGTGGCGAATACCTGAAGAAAGTAATTCAAGAA
>JADFNA010000159.1 GCA_022563625.1 Candidatus Zixiibacteriota bacterium | reverse complement strand
GGTCCGTGCGCCACCTGCCCGGTTAATAGCAACTCACCCGGCAACGGGTCACGCAGGTCCGCCTTCTGATAAAAAAACCAGATCGCCCCGCCAATCAGCGCCAGCAGAATCAATGAACCGAGGTTTTCTTTCATTGCATTCTAAACAATCGCATCCCGAGCAGACAGGCCGGCGCTTCAATTTTATTTGCCTAAAGAAGCCGCTCGAAAGCTCCGGCCAGGTCCGCGGAGATATCCTCCGGGCTGCGCTGCTCGATCTGATGGCGCTCGACAGCGAAGGCCGGTTTATTGTCAACAAACAGGGCAAACATCGGCGATGAGGGCGGATACCCCGTGATATACTCGCGCATCTTGGCTGTGGCTTCTGTGTCCTGCCCGGCGAACACACTCACCAAACGCGCCGGTTTCTTGCTTCCCGCCAGCGCAATTTTCAGGGCCGGCCGCGCCGAGCCTGCGCTGCAACCGCAAACCGAGTTGATCACGACCAGAGCCGGTTCGGAGCTATCAGCGAAAAACGCCTCCACCTCCTCGGCTGTGGTCAATTCCTGGATGCCCAAATCTGTCAATTCCCCGCGCATCGGCGCAATTATTTCTGGTGGGTACATGGCGGTTGGCCTTCCAAATTTTATTGATTTGTACATAATAAATTCTCCCCGGGCGGTGAAGTCAGTTCCCCTGACGGTTCCCACCCTTTCTAAGAATGAATATCGGCAATTTAGCGCCGTCTGGCAAACCGGAATTTATTCGGCGCCTGGGGCGTCCCCCGCGGGCTCCTGGGGCATCTCCCACCTCCCTTGCGCCCCAGTTGCCCGCGGCCGGGTGGCCCAGGACTTTGCCAGATTCCCCCCAGCGCCTATCTTCCAGCGCGTACCTTGATAGCAAGCAGGCAGACTTACTCTTAAATCCCAATAGTAAACAATCACATATATGTCGGACTATAGCGATCACAAACAACAGACACTCGACCCGGCGCTGGAAAAACAGATCAGCGACATCATTCACAATATCCCTCTGGTGAAAACGCTCAACATCCGGCTGGATGGCCTGGCCCCGGGGGAATGCCGCATGAGCCTCACCCGCGACGGTACACTCGACGGCATCTACGTTTCCCTGCATGGCGGGATCATGATGGCCCTGGCCGACACAGCCGCCTGTTTTGCAATTCAGACGCTAATTGGCGTTACAGACACGCTGACCACAACAGACATGAACATCCGCTTTTTGCGCCCGGCGCTAAATGAAGTAAAAGCAACAGCAACCGTTATCAAAGCCGGCCGCACACTGTGCCCGACAGAAATCAAACTGCATGATGAAACCGGCAAACTCCTGGCGCTCGCACAGGTAACATACATGCGCCTGCAAAAGAATTTGGATCGCTGATTTACCACTAGCATTGTTCAACGAATTTCATTATAATTCTCCAGTAAGAAGTTCAACTCGCGGATTGATACGTAAATAGCAGAAAGGCTGCGAGGATGATTGTTCAAATTTGGAGAGCGATAATAAGGGTTCTGGAAACAAAGGATCTAAGTCCTCTCTCTCGAAAAAGTACAAGATTTTGGTCTCTCATTGGAGGGTCACTTGGGGGTTTTGTCTCGTTGGCGGTCCTCGTCTATTTGCCTCTGAATTTTGGAGGATTCCGTGAAATCCAAAGTTCCATGACGGCAAATTCTTTGTTCGCCTGCGTAACTGCAGGCGCAGCAGGCGGCATTTTCATGAGTTGGCTAAGCGAGCTATATCACTCCGCTCAGGGCAAGTCGTCAAAGATTTGGCTTGTGATGTCAACTGTAATTGGCGGAGCGTTGATACTATTATTCGCGAAACTATTTTCTACACATGCATTTTCCGTGGACGGTTTCGAAGGGATTCCTCCTCTGTTTCAAACACACAGAAATGAATTGATCGGTCTGGCTTTGCTCGGAAGTGTTGGCGCATCGGCGGTGGTGATCACAACAAACTTTAGAAAAGTCTTTGGATTAGTTTCAGTATTGAAAGGTAGCTTGTATGGCGCTTTGATCGGAGTTTTCGCTTATTCCGCAGTTCAATTTTATGCAACCTTGGCTCAGGTTATAGATTCTTCCTCAGATTTTAGTTTTGGAAGAACGATAGCTCTTGCGGCCACCGCATTCGCTTATACAATATCTATTCTCTTTAGCCTTTTCCTGAAAAATCTCGGAATTCAGGGATTCAGTGAATTGTTCCACGAAGGCAAAGAACCGCCCATACTACCAAACTCTGGCTTGCCACCGATGCATTATTCAACACCGGAACCACTTAGTCTGCCAAAGGAATCCCCGCGTACTACGAGTATTGGCGGTGACAAACCAAAATCACAAATATGGAATGTCCCGCACTCACAAAACCCAAACTTCACAGGCCGTAAGGAATTGCTGGCAAACATACGACAGGCGCTGGATAGCGGCGACAAGGCGGCCGCCCTGACTCAAGCTATCAAGGGGCTGGGCGGTATCGGCAAAACCCAGATCGCCATAGAATACGCCTATCGAAATAGAGAACACTATAGTGTTGTCTGGTGGATTAGCTCAGAAGAGTCAGCCAGTCTCGCCGGCGACTACGCTCGGCTGGCGGTTGAACTCAATCTTGCCAGCGCCGACACAGCTGATCAGAATGTGTTAATAAATGCAACCTGGCAATGGCTGTCGGCCAATTCAAACTGGCTGCTCATCTTCGATAACGTCGAAAGTCGCGACTCAATCAAAACTTACTTGCCGCCGGACCTTAAAGGTCATATCATCATCACCTCGCGCTACAGTGATTGGGCCGGACTGGCGTCATCTGTCAAGGTGGAGGAGCTGCCACCTGATGAAGCCGTGGAGTTTCTCATCAAGCGGACGGATGTTAAAGACCGCACGGGAGCCGCCAAACTCGCCGAAACCTTGGGATACTTACCTCTGGCCTTGGAGCAGGCTGGCGCCTATATCAAGAACCGAGGGCTGGACTATGAGCGCTATCTGGAACATTATCAAACCAAGCATACAGAGCTTTTGGATAAAGGGGAAGTATCCACCGAGTATCCACGTTCTGTGGCGACCACCTGGAGCGTTTCTATTGAGTCAACCAGAGAAATTTCCGAGGTGGCGCCGGACCTTCTGCGCCTCTTGGCCTTTTTCGCCCCAGATGATATCCCGCTGGATATTATACGGGAACAAAAAGATTTGCTGCCTGAAAAGCTGAAAATCGCCGCCGAGGATAGCCTGAAGCTGGATGACGCCGTCGGCGCCCTGATGACATTCTCTTTGATTGATTGTGTGGATGATTCCATTAGCCTGCACCGGCTGGTTCAGGAAGTAACACGCGACACAATGTCTGAAGGTGACGCCAAATTAAACGCCGGAGCGGTTGTGTCTATTCTTGACAGTGCATTTCCTTTTGAAGATCATGATCCGGACACCTGGTCTCCGAGTGGCCGGCTTATTGTACATGTACTCGAAAGCGCCGATTATGCGCAAGCGCTTTCAGTTTCACCGGAACAGACATCAAGCCTCTCGTTCAAAGCAGGGAAATATTTTAGAATAAGGGCGATTTATGTTGAAGCTAGAAGATCTTTTGAGCGTGCGCTGGAATTGGCCGTAGAATTCTATGGTCAAGATCACTCGAACGTTGCAGCAGCTCTTAACGATCTCACTACTGTGCTGATTGAAGCGGGCGATTCGGCCGGTGCCACAGATGCATATAAGCGCGCGTTGGAGATAGCTGAGAAAGTGCACGGTAAAGACCATGGCCATGTGGCAACATATCTCAACAACCTCGCGGGTGTGCTTAAGAATCAGGGTGATTTAACCGGCGCAAGGGAGATGTATGAGCGGGCGCTGAAAATTAACAGGAAAGTCTACGGCGAAGATCATCCTAATGTGGCGACCAGTCTAAACAACCTCGCGGGTGTGCTTAGAGCTCAGGGTGATCTAGCGGGCGCCAGGGATATGTATGAGCGGGCGCTGCGTATCTTCACACAATTTCTAGGTGAAAAACATCCCGATACATTGACTGCTAAACAGGGACTCAACTCGTTGGATAAAGATTCATAGTTACGAATAACCGCGCCAGCGTCAACCTTACACTACCAGACTCACAATCAAATACACCGCAATCAAAACCAATATGCTCTGATAAATTATCGCAAACACCTCGCGCGAAATCTTGCCCAGTAACTTTTTGCCAATCACTGTGCCAATCATAACCGCCACAGCCAGCGGCAGCAGCAGTTCCCAGTGTGCCACGTAATCAAACCCGAGCGCGATAAAGGCCGGGATTTTCAAAATATGGTTCCAGCTCTGGCACACGGCCTTGGTGGCGATCACCTGCTCTTTCTCCATGTCGTCGCGCAGGAAAAACGGCGCAATAAACGGCCCAGTCGCCCCGACAAAAATCGACAGAACGCCGACGGCCGCGCCCAGTGGAGCATAAACCCAGAGCGGAACATTGCGCAGGCTCGGGCTGAAACGCCGCCATAGCAAAAATGACAGTATAAATATCCCGATCACCGGCTTGAACCAGCCAAGTTTATCACCCGACCAGATCTGTGTCGCCGCCCACACGCCAACTGTCACCGGCGCGGCATATATCAGAAATATGCGCCAGATAACATGGCGCAAAAACACTATTGTGCGCGTAAAATTCGAAGTAAGCTGAATTATCCCATGCAGCGGCACGACCTGCGCCGGCGGCAAAAGCGCGCTCATCACCCCAAGCAACGCGATCCCCCCGGCCATACCGACAAATCCGGAAATAGCCGCCGTTACCAACGCCGCAAAAATGAGAATCAATGTAATCAACATGGACTACGGCTCCGGCTTGTTTCGACATTCAATTGTGGATACCTTGTCAGCGCCGAAAGAATAATGAAAGAGAGTTGAGCATGTTAGAAGATAAAACCCTGAGTGATAAGATAGTCTTGATAACCGGGGCCTCGGCGGGAATCGGCCGGGCCACCGCACGGGCATTCGCCGCCGAGGGCGCAAGATTAATCCTCATCGCCCGCCGCACCGGCCGGCTCTCGGCCCTGTCCGAGGAGTTAGCTCAAGCCCACGGGACAGACTGCCACATTTTGACACTCGACTTGAAAGATCAGAGCGCAATCACTGCACGCCTGGGATCACTCCCCAAAGAGTGGCTCGAAATTGACGTGTTGGTCAACAACGCCGGACTGGCCCGTGGAGTGGACAAGCTCTATGAAATGAAGGCCGCCGACTGGAATGAAGTTATTGATGTAAATGTCAAGGCGCTAATCGCC